>DASUFX010000437.1:0-2072 GCA_036274355.1 Kofleriaceae bacterium
GTACGTCTTTGCGCACGCCGGGTACGCTCTCGATGCGCCGCCGCTTCTCGGCTTGGGTCTCGGCGCGATCGACCTCGAAGACGCGCGCTTCTTTGAGCTCGACCAGGCGATGCGCACGCGAGTCGTAACCAGCGCCAAGGATCACGTAGTAGCGAATGCCGCGAGCACGTTCGGCGCGCACGACGTCGTCGATGAATCGCGTGCGACCGATCGCCGAGGTGCGTGCACCGGGCGCGCGGTGGTCGGCGTAGCGCTCGAGCATGCTGCGTAAGCCCGGCATGGTGGCGAGGCGCAGCGCGCGGAGTCGGCTGCCGGTGAGCAGATGGCGTGCGAACGGATCGCGAAACAGCGGCTCGCGGCGCGTCTCGGTCGTCTCGAGCGCACGGTACAGCGCTACGTATTCGGCTGTTTGGCTGACTGCCACGCGGGGTGAGCGTAACCCCGTCTAGCCGCTGAATCCCAGTGCTGCGCGCACCGCCCGATGCATCGCGGTCGGATCTCCGTGCTCGTCACGAACGATGTGTGCCGGCTCGACGACCAGGTCGGTGCCAGGGTCGGCGTCGCGACGGCATGCGAACAACGAGAACAGCGGATCGGCACCATGCCGCGGGATGACATGGCGGAGCCGTTCCACGGCGAGGCCCGCCGCCTGAGCGGCCACGCGCGCGCGGTGCTGCTGCACGGTCGGGAAACCGAACACGAACCGCCCGTTCTCGGCGAGCGCATCGTGCGCCGCGCGTGCGTAATCGCGAATGTCGCCGCGCAGCTCGAAGCGCGCGTGCGCTTTCTGCGAGTCGGCCGGCACGATGCCTTCGCTCACGTCCCAGTACGGGGGGCTGCCGGTGACGAGATCGAAGCGCTCCGGCAGGCGCACGTCGCGGAGGTCGCCGTGAATTGCGCGGACGCGGTCGCCGAGACCGTTGCGCATGATGTTGCCTTCGAGCAGCGCGAAGCTGATCTCCTGCGCCTCGATCGCCACGAGCGTCGCGTGCGGCGATCGCCACAGCGCGATGAGCCCGACCGAGCCGATGCCGCTGCCGAGATCGAGGATGTGCCGCGCATCGGGCACGACAAGGGCCGCGTACCAGCCCGTCAGCAAGTCGTCGGTCGAGTGACGGTGGCCCTTCTTGCGTTGCGCGATCGTCCAGCCGCCTGTCAACGCGTCGATCGTCACCTCGTCGGTCACACCACTATTTACTCGCGGTCGCGGTCGGTGCGCCAGCGGCCTGGAGGATCACGGCGGCCACCTCGTTCGGCTTCGCCAGCATCGACACGTGACCGGCGTCGACATTGACGGTCGTCGCCTTCATCCGCTTCGCCATCATCGCCTGGGCGTCCGGGGGAATAATGCGATCCTGAGTACCGCGCACGTACCACGACTTCTTCGTCTTCCACGCCGGGTTCTTCATCACTTCGTCGAACGCCTTCACCGAGATGGGAGCTTGCTTGACGAACACGAGCTTCTGCTCGTCGGCCGGCATGTCTGGCACGAAGTCGCTCATGATCGTCTCGATCGGCATCCATGCGTATCCACCGCTATCGACCTGCAGCGTCTTCTCGAACGGCTGATGGTTGCCTTTCGTCAGGGCATTCAGCGATTCGCCGTCATCGAGACCGAACGCGTCGACGAAGACGAGCTTCTTGACCTTCTTGTTGTTGCCGGCCTCGCTGATCACGAACCCGCCGTACGAATGCGCGACAAGCACGACGTCACCCGGCATGCGATCGATCGCCCGGTTCACCGCCGCGACATCGTCGGCCGGCGAGGTCATGGGTAGGTGCACCGCGACGACGTTGTACCCCTTCGCCATCAGAAGCGGCGAGACCTTGTCCCACGACGAGCCATCAGCCCATGCGCCATGGACGAGCACGATCGAGGGCTTCGCAGTCGGCGCTTTCGTCGCAGGTGCCTTCTTCGCCGTTGGCGCGGGAGTCTTCGCGGGCGGCGCTTGCGAGAGTGCGAGTGACGGAACGAGCAGAACGATGACGATCGCGATGGCCTTGAGCATGCCCGCGGGCCGAGCATGCGATGTGCCAGTGGCCGCCGCGTGCAAACACGCAGCAACCCGACG
>DASUFX010000438.1:0-7077 GCA_036274355.1 Kofleriaceae bacterium
GCATCGGCTCTATCAGCTCGCAGCCGGCGAACGCTGGGATCCACTGGTGCCGATGGCGCCGCCCGAGGCGCCCGACGAGCACGTCGTGCTCGACGACGACGAGCACGACATCGAGCGGCTCAGCTTCTTCTTGAAGGGCGCGCTCGATCGGTTGCTCGAGCGGCTCGCGGCGCGCGGGCGTGCGCTCACCGCGTTGCACGTCGAGCTCACATTGCGCCATGCCGTCGGCGATACCGAGCTGCGCGCCGATTGCATCAAGCCCGCGGCGCCGACGCTCGACGGTCGCGCTCTCTTGCGCCTCGTCCACCTGCGGCTCACCGGCATGCCGCCGGCCGCACCGGTCAACGCCGCGCGTCTGTGGGCCGACGACGTCGCAGCGACGCGCGAGCAGCTTGCGATGTTCGCGAGTAAACCGCGCCGCGATCTGCGCGCGGCGAACGAAGCGCTCGCACGCGTGCGCGCCGAGCTCGGCGACGATGCAGTCGTACGCGCCGTGCTGCGCGATGGTCATTTGCCGGAAGCGAGCTTTGGTTGGGAGCGACTCGCGCAGGTGCAGCAAGCGGCGCCGGTGCCCAAGCTCGTGCGTCCGCTCGTGCGTCGGCTCTACGCGAAGCCGCAGCTATTGCCACCGCAAGCGCGTCAGGTGCGCGACGACGGCTGGCTGCTCTCGGGCCTCGAGCACGGTGCGGTCGTCCGCATCCTCGGGCCGTACATCGTGTCGGGCGGCTGGTGGCAGCACGAGCTGCACCGCGAATATCACTTCGCCGAGCTGCGCCGCGGCGATTGCCTGTGGGTGTTCTACGATCGCAATCGCCGGCGCTGGTTCTGCCAGGGTTCCGTCGAGTGATTACTCAGACCAGTAGCCGCCACCGGGGCCGCTGGTCCAGTCGTAGCGAACCTTCTCGTTCGGCGGGACCGTGACCGTCGTGCAGCTAGACGTGCACAGCGTGTAGTCGCCACCGACGAGGTTCATCTGATAGACGCCGTGCTTGTCGCTCGTCACTTGCGAGAAGACGCCCGTCGAGCCGGCCGCGTAGACGACGACGTGCTCGTTCGCCGCAGGTTGATCTTTGCAGCCCGACGTATCGCAGCCCGAAATCAGAAGCCCGTACACGCCCTGCTCGATCGTGATCTGGTCCTCGATGCTCGTGTCGATGCTGTCACCACACGCAGAGAGCACCGCAACCATAAGCAAATACCGCAACATCGCGGCTAGTGATCAGCAATGCGCGTGCCGGGCTAACCCCGCGGCATCACTCACCAGCGCTGTGAAAATGGCTGCGATCCCAGACATCGTTGTCATGATCGCGGCAACGCGAGATTCTGCGCGCGGTGCCCGACGACAAGCCCGCGCTACCCGACGACAAACGAGCGCTACCCGACGACAAACCGAGTTTCGGCACGGCGGAGCCGAACGAGCCCATCACGCGCGCGGATTTCGAACGCGCTGTGAGGTTTCTCAACCTGAGCGATCTCGAGATACGCGACACGCTGCTGCGGCTCGCGGCGCAGGTCGTCGCGCTTACCGACGAGCTCGTACGACGCATCGATAAGGTCGAGCCCGAGCCGGCCGCTCCGAACACGCCGGCACGCGAGGTGACGAATACCGTCGAGTGCGCAGTCGTCGATGCGGTACCGGTGACGCTCGCGAAGATTCGCGCAGCCGAGGTGCGCGACACCGGCCGCGTGTGGATCGAGATCGATCAAGAGAACAAGTACGACGTGACGAGCCCCGACATCCCGTGCGCGGAGCTTCTGCACCTGTGTCAGGCGCGTTGCTGCCGGATGGGCTTTCCGCTATCGACGGCGGATCTCGACGAAGGTGTGATTCGCTGGGACTACGGTCAGCCGTACATGATCCGCCAGCGCGCGAGCGACGGCTTCTGCGTACACAACGATCCCGATACGCACGGGTGCACCGTGCACGCGCACCGGCCGCTCGTGTGCCGCAAGTACGACTGCCGCGAAGATGTCCGCGTGTGGATCGATTACGAGAAGCGCATCCCGGCGCCGAACGGCGTCGGCGATCGCGAGCAGAAGGACTTCGATCTCATGGAGCGCGTGCGCAAGCGCCACGAAGCGATGATCGTGGAGAACGCCGCGCTCGTGCAGGTCTTTCCCGACAAGGAGCCGCATACCGGCCCGGCGCTGCCGCAGGACCTACGGCTGTTCCACAAGCGACCGCCGGGTGCTTAGCGTGCGCTGCGCAGCCGCTCGATCTCGGTCGGCGCGGGATGCACGAGCACGGTGCCAGTGCCGCCGTCGACGGCGAGCAGGTCGCCGGTGCGTGCCCAGCCGAACAGGCCCGACACGCCGGTGATGAACGGAAGCTTCGCGGCACGTGCGATCGCGATGGCCGCAGGTGATGCACTGTCGCTCGCGACGAGGGCTGCAGCACCACGCGCGACGGCGATGAGCGCAGCGACTGCACCGACGCGGTCGGCGAGCCAGATCGTACCCGGACGCGCCGAGCTGCGTGCGTCGAGCGTCATGCCGATCATCGCGCACAGCTCTTCGATCTCGACCGCACGTTCGTCGGGCGTGCCGAGGCGCCGTGCCGCGCGCGCATAATCCTTCGCGACGCCGCGCAGGCCTGTCGGATCGGTCGCCGCCGCGACGAGGCGTTCGCGCAGTCGCTGATCGCAGAGCGCGAGTGTGAAGCGATCGAGGACGCCACCGATCAGCGGATCGTCTGCGTCGCGCAGCTTGCGGAGCGCGCGGGCAAGGTCCTCGCGCAGGCGGCCGAGCACGCGCTCGAGCTCGAGCTCGATGTCCGCGATGCCGTCGAATGGCGCGGTACCGATCGCGGTAGCCGTCGGCACGATGCCAACCCGGCCGAGCACGACACTGTCACCGGCGTGCGCTGTACCGTTCAGGCGCGCCGAGCGGACCGCAGTCGCACGACGGCGCTCGACCGCGAGGTTGACCGGGGCACCGAGTGCCGTCGCGAGCGTGACCTCGTCGGCAGCAAACGGCTTCTTGCGCCGCTGCAGCACGAGCACACCGACGACGGCGCCGCCGCTGATCAGCGGCACACCGGCGAACACCGGGAAATGCTCCTCGCCGAGGCCGGGAACTTCTTTGTAGGCGGCTTCGGCCGCGGCGTGCGCTGCTGACACTGGCCGCATGCACTCGGCGACGAGGCCGGTGATGCCTTCGCCGACCTTGAGCGCGACGTTGCCGATCGCGGAGTCTGGAAAGCCATGATTTCCGCGCATGACGAGCTTGTCGTCCTCGACGACGTAGATGCTCGCGATCTCGATCTCCATGATCGCAGCGATCTCGTCGCACATCGCGCTCAACATCGCTTCGATGGGACCATCGTGGCTCGCAAGCTCGATGAGTCGCAGGATCCCATCGACACCGCGATCACCGCGGTGATGTACGTGGATGATCGAACGCGAGCTGCGAGCCACGAAGGCAGCCTGACATGAACGATGTTTCCGGCGCGTTTCCGATCCGTCAACTTCTGTTGCGGCTTCGCGGGCTTCCGCTGCGATAACGATCAGTACGGATGGGCAGGGCCTGGCCGCACGGTCGGGTACCGGGCCGCCGTCCTATGCTTACGAAGCAACCATGCTGCGCGACGACTACATCATCCGGCTCATCAAGCAGCTCGGCGCGTTCCTCGCGCGCATCGCAGGTAAGCGCAAGCAAGAGGACTTCGAGGGTGCGCTCGCCGAGGCGGGCAAGGCGTGGGACGACGTGATCGGTCAGCCGCCGCGCGAGCTCGTCGACGTGCTCGATACCCACACGCTCGCCGAGATGCTGAAGGAGCCGGTGCGGATGCGAGCGGCCGCGCAGATTCTGATCGAAGAAGGTCGCGCCTATGCGGGCAAGGGCGATCCGGCTCACGCCGCGGTCTGCTATCGCCGCGCGTGGGAGCTCTTCCTCGAAGCACGAGTGATCGAGCCGAGCGAAGACGACCTGCCGGTGCTCACCGAGCTTGCTCGGCTCGTGCCCGCGAACCAGCTCGACCCGCGCTATCGCGTCGACGTCTGACGAAACGCGAACGCCATCAGCTGCGCGCCCGCGCCGGTCGTGACGTAGACGTTGCGACGATTCGAAGTGAGCCGCGCGACCCAGTCGAACAAACCGCCGTCGATCAGCGGGACGCGGTCGCCGCTCGCGTGCGTCACCCAAAACATGTAGCGAATGCCGCCGTTGTAGTACGGGTGCTCGAGCAACTTGCGGTTGGCGTTGACCGCGGCCGCGATGCGATCGGCGACGGCGGCGCGCTCGGGTGTGGCAAGAATGTCGACGGAGCGTGCGCCGAACTGATAACCGTGTTGCTCGAGGCGATCGAGTGCGCGGTGCACCGTCGTGATGTGGCGCGTGAGCGTCGCGACGGAGAACGCGTGGTCTTTCGTTTCGAGGCCCGCGCTCGCAAGACAGAAGATCTTGAAGTGCGCTGCGAAGCCCGGCTTGTCCTTCGGAAGCGCTTGCGCGCGGATCACGCGCTGGCATGTCGCATAGTGCACCGGTGTATCAGGCGCGGCGCGCAACCGCCCGGCGCATTCGAGCGCGAGCACGTTCGTCGGATCCGACACGACTTCGGTCCCGCGCAGTGCCGACAGCACCTTGTGCTGATCGGTCGGTCCCATCGTCGACGACGTACCAAGCGGGGTCACCGGAGAGAGCTCGATCGCGTCGAAGCCATCCGCGGCGGCGAGCAGGTGGCCGTCGAGCTCGACGAGCGTGCGCTGATCGATCGCGGCGGGACGCACGAACCGATCGCGCCGGTACTGTGCGAGCACGTCGTGTGGCGATCGCGCGCTCGCGCGACGGCGCATCACTTCGAGCAGGAGCGACTGCAGCTCGCTACCTGGAATCGTCGCGGCAAGCTGCTCGAAGCCAGCCTCGCCGAGGGCGTCGACGATCCATGCGCGCGTCACGCGCCGACGTTACCAAACCGGCGTCGGTGTCGGCGTCGAGTCGTCCCAGAGTGTCAGCGCATCGCGCTCCGGTGGCACGATCGAAGCCTCCTCGACCCACGGCACCTCGAGGCGATCGCCGACGAACACGCTGCTCACGTATCGGCGCAGCCGCCGCACGACTGCAACCGGATCGCGATTCGTGAACAAGATCTGCAGATCGGGGAGCCCGAGCTCGGCGAGCCCGACGGTATCGGCGAGCAGCTCGCCCGGCCGACCGGTTGCGTTCGCGACGCGCACGTTCACCGCGGGACCACACGGGCCGAGCTCGGTGCGCAGGAATTGATACTGGTGATAGGTGAGCAGCTGCTTTGCCGGCATCCAGTGCAAGACGACGCGCTCGCGATCGTCGATGTCGAGCGTGTGCAGCCACGTATCGAGCACGGCGAGGAACGACAGCAGCATGCTCGCGTAGTTGATCGGTCGCTGCGCCGTCATCGCGATCACGATCGAGGCCGGGCAGCGGCGCGCGGTGTCTTCCCAGCGCTCCTCCCATGCCGGGCTCCACGTGATCGCCTCGATGAGCTCGCTCGCGTAGTCCTCCGGGTGCGTGTGAAACAGCTGCACGTAGAGCGGCAGGTCGCCGGTCGGCACGGTGACCGTCACCTGTTCGGGGCTACAGCTCGCCAGCACGATGTCGCCGCGCCACCGGCGCAGGGCGAGCAGCAGGCCCACTGCATACAGTTCAATGTGGCGAGGCAGCAGTACCTGGACCGTGTACGTCTGACCCTGAATCCCAGTCCCGTCGACCATGGGCGAGGCTGATACAATGGTCCGACCATCAATTCAACATGATGTTTCGATTGGCTTGACGGGCATCACGGATAACTGAACACTCGTACAGTTAATGGACGAGTACGCGCCGCTCTGGTGCAAGTCGAACTTCTCGTTTCTCGAAGGCGCCAGTCACGCCGAAGAGCTCGTCGAAGAAGCGCATCGGCTCGGCATGCGCTCGCTCGCGATCACCGATCGCGATGGCGTCTACGGCATGGTCCGCGCGCACGTCAAAGCGAAGGAGCTCGGCATCCATCTCGTGTGCGGCGCGCAGATGACGGTCGCACCGCCGAGCGCGCGCCTGATCGCTTCGCCAGTCACGTTGCCGCGCGTCGGTCTGCATCACGACGAGCATGTCGGTCACGGTCCAGGCTGGGGCGCCGAGACCGATGACCTGCCGCCCGCGGTGCCGACGACCGGCAGGCGAGGGCGCCGGAAGCATTCCGGCCCAAGGGCCGGAATGCTTCCTTCGGTGACACGGGGGCGCGCGAAGCCGCGTGTGCCGCAGCTGGCGCTCGGTGCCGCTGCGACCGCGAACGATGCTGCGCCGGCCGAGCCGACGTCGTCGCAGCTCGTGCTGCTCGCGATCGATCGCGCGGGCTGGGCAAACCTCGTGCGCCTGTCGACTGCGGGCCGCCGCCGCTGCGACAAGGGCGAGTCGCTCGTCAGCTGGCAGGAAGTCTGCGAGCGCGCAGGTGGCCTGATCGCACTCTGGGGTGGCGACGCGAGCATGCTCGCAGGAGAGCTCGAGCCGTCGCCGCAGATCATCGGCGACATGCGCGCCGCATTCGGCGATCGCCTCTACGCGATCCTCGCGCGCCATCGCCGCGCCGACGACGTGCCACGCGAAGCTCGCCTGCGCGCTCGCGCAGCCGCACATCACATCCCGCTCGTCGCCGCGACCGAAGTCCTCTATCACTCGCGCGCACGCCGCCCACTGCAAGACGTGCTCACGTGTATTCGCCACGGTGTCACGCTCGCGACCGCAGGCCGCTTGATCCGCGGCAACGACGAGCACGACCTCCGTCCGCCGCATGCGTTCCACAAGCTCTACGCCGATGAGTCCGCCGCGATCGCGCGCACGCTCGACATCGCCGCGCGCTGCACGTTCTCGCTCGGCGAGCTCCGCTATCGCTATCCGTCGGAGCGCCTGCCCGACGGCACCACCTCCGCCGCTTACCTCCGCAAGCTCGCCTATGAAGGCGCGGGATGGCGGTACGGCGGCGACATCCCCGGCAACGTGCGCCGGCAACTCGATGCCGAGCTCGCGATCATCGAGGAGCTCGATTACCCCGGCTACTTCCTCACGATGTACGAGATCGTCTCGTACTGCCGGCGGCGCGACATCATGTGCCAGGGCCGCGGCTCC
>DASUFX010000439.1:0-2501 GCA_036274355.1 Kofleriaceae bacterium
AGTGGCGCATCGGGCAGCGCGTTCTGCTCGACGAGATAACGGCGGAGGCTCGCCGAGCACAGCGCGAGCACGACATCGTTGAGCGTGCCACCCGACGCCTTCGCGACTGCTTTGAGGCGTGCCGTCGCGATCAGCTGAGTCGCGAAACGGCGGCTCTTGCTGATGCGCGCGTTGAGCAGAGACTTCGGCGCTGCGCGCGGCGTGACGAAGTCGTGATCGCCGGAGCGTGCACTCTCGAGCAGCTTGCGGAGCGCGCGAACCGCAGTCTTCGCAGCGCCGTACTGCTCGCGCACGGCGGCAAGCAGCTCCGGGAAGTGAACGCCGCCTTCGCCTTCGGGACGCGGCTCGCGGGCCGGCGGTGGGATCGAGAAGAACATCGGCCGATCGGTCTCGTTCGGATCGGTCGACAGCGCGTGCGCGAGGATACGCATCGCCGAGAAGCCGTCGACGAGCGAGTGATGGACCTTGATGTACATCGCGAAGCGGCCGCGATCGAGGCCCTCGATCAGGTGGGCTTCCCACGGCGGGCGGTGAAAATCGACGTGATGGCCGTGCAGTCGCGACACGAGGATGCCGAGCTCCCGCTCGTCGCCAGGCGATGGCAGCGCGGAGCGCCGCACGTGGTACTCGATATCGACATCGTCTTGCTCGACCCACGCCTGCAGCGGGTTCCACAAGAAGTCCGGCGTGCGAAGGCGCATGTTCCACGGGCGATGTACCGCGGCGCCGCGGATCTCGTTCATCAGGTCGCGCAGCGTGTCAGGGTTTCCGTTCGGCAGCGGCCCGAACGGCATCATCGCCCCGACGTGCATCATCTGCTCTCGCGACTCGCCGTAGAGGAACATCGAGTCGCTCGGCGTGAGGCGCTTCACGTTGTCGATCCTAGCAGCTTCATCGGTACGGACCCTGTTGTGGGCCGGAATCTTCGTGCGCTGAATGCTCGACGACGTTTGAAGAGCGTTTGGCGATCACCGCCGCTTCGTGACGGCCTTCGTCGGTCCAGCCTTCACGCGCGACGACGATGCCCATGCCGAGCTCGCGAGCCCAGGCCTCCATCTCACCGAGCTCGACGAGGTACTGGCGGCTCGGCGACGCGTGCCGCTCGAGGTTCTGCACCGTCGGTTGCACCGCGATCAGCGTGCCACCGTCGTGCAGCAGACTGACGTAATCATCGCGGCGGGCGCGGTTCAGGTAGTGAAACACGAGCACGAGCTCGAACAGCGGCGCGAACGGCAGGTCGGCGTCGAGGTCGTGACGCACGAACTTCATGCGATTCGCGAGGCCGGCATTCTTGGCGCGGTGCTCCGCCTTGTCGAGTGCGACATCGGAGACGTCGACGACGGTGACGTCGAGGCCGCGGCGGGCGAGCCAGATCGCGTTGCGTCCTGCCCCGCCGGCAACATCGAGTGCTTTGCCGCGGGTCGGCAGCTCGATCGCGTGCTCGCGGAGGAACGGGGCCTCGGTCTCGAGCTCGCCTGCGCGTTCGCGCCACTTCGCGTTCCAGCGTTCGCGATCACCTTCCACCCATCTATTGTAGGCTGGAGGGTATGAGGAGCGAAGCGTCCTTGAAGGGAAGCTCGGCGCGGCTATGGAAGCTCGTCGAGGAGCGCGCGCAACGCGGCGCTGACGTCGGTGCGATCGATCAACGAATCTGGGACCTATTCGGCGAGGAATGGGCGGTGATGTTCACCGACCTCGCCGGGTTCTCGCGGCAGGTCGCGAAGTTCGGCATCATTCACTTCCTCCAGATCATCCTCGAGCAGAAGCGGCTCCTGCTTCCGGTGCTCGAAGCGCACGACGGCATCTTGATCAAGATCGAAGCCGACAGCTTGCTCGTCCTGTTCAAGAAGCCGGCGCAAGCGCTCGCGTGCGCGATCGAGATGCAGCAGAAGTGTCAGGCAGCCAGCGCGCGCACCGCGCCCGAAGAACAGGTGCTGCTGTGTGTGGGGCTCGGCTTTGGCCGGATCTTGAAGATCGGCGACGAGGACGTGTTCGGTCACGAGGTCAACATCGCCAGCAAGCTCGGTGAGGACGTAGCGAAGCGTCACGAGGTCCTGGTGACCCGCGCATTCCATGATGCCGTGGAAACACCCGCGGGCGCGACGTGGCACGAGCAGCGCGTCGATGCTGCCGGCGAAGACGTTTGCTGGCGGCTCGAGTACCGGCGCTAGGAGCTCGGATGGATCCAATCGGCGCGGGTCTCATGCTCTGCGTGGCGGGCTACATCGCCTATCGCGCGTTCCGGCCGCGCGACAAAGCCACTGCCATGTTGCGGTCGATCGCGCGTCTGCACGGCGGCAGACTCGACAAGCACGGGACGCTGCAGCTCATCGTCGACGGCTTCGCGATCGAAGTCCGCGCGCTGCTGCCTTCCGACGTGAACAACAAGCTGCGCGGTGAAACGTACTGGCGCATCAAGCTGCCACCGCCGGGGACCACGACGTTCGCGATCTACCCCGAAGGCTTCAAGAGTCATGCGAGCAAAGCGCTGGGCACGCGCG
>DASUFX010000440.1:0-4279 GCA_036274355.1 Kofleriaceae bacterium
AAGAACATCTCGCGCCGGCCCGATACTTCTTCGCCGAGCACGACGCCGATGCCGACGTGCGTTGCTGCCGACGACAACACGTTCGCACGATGGCCGGGGCTGTTCATCAGACCCGAGTGCGCTTCGCCGACGCCGTACGCGCGGGCGACGTTCTCGAGCACGACCGCCGTCTTGATGCCCGCGGCGCGCGTGCGATCAGCGGCGGAACCGGTCGTCGGCGAGATGTGCGCCACGATCTTCGTCTTGCGCATGTCCTCCGAGTGCGCGCGCGACACCGCCGCGACGCGGTCGTCCCACAACAGAGCCGGCAAGCCCGCCGCCATGCGGTCGCGGTTCATGAGCGCGAGCAGGCGCTTCTCGGCTTCCTCGGCAGAGACGACGACGTTGTCATCATGCGTCGGCTCGATCGTGATCATCAGCGGCGGATCCATGCCGCACCAGACCGGGAAGTTCGCGAGCACCGTCGAGCCGGCTGCATCGCTCGCAGCGATCTCGACCTGCTGCTTGCCGTTGTGCTTCGCACACGAAACGCTCGCCTTGAACGCGCCCTGCTTGTTGACGTCGATCGGAATGCGCTCGGTCTTGCCGTCGTCGTGCGTGACGAACAGCTCGGTGTCGCGATAGCGAAGGTCGACGACCGCATCGACGGTGAACGAGCCGCCCGCCGCCACCGAACGCGGAATCGGCGCGGTCGCGACACCGGACGCTTGCAGCGCGAACACGATCGCGCCCATGCCATCGTCCGTCCGCTTCGCAGTGCCGATGCCGACGCGCGCCATCGTGCCTTCCTTCAAGCTCTCGGGCAGCTTCGCCTTGAGCTGCTCGACGATCGACTCGGTGTCGTCGACGGCGCCCCACACGACGAGCAGCGACGGTGACGGCTCGATGATGCCTTGGCGCTGCAGCGCGAATTCGACGACGCTGTAATCGAGCAGCCCGTCCTCGGGCATGATCCGCGCGAGCTCGGCGCACGCGCGAAATAGCCGGACGTCGGGAGCCGGCACCGGCACCTTCGACGCCGTCGCGGCTTCCTTCACCGCGGCAAGCACTGCGTCGCCCAGCGGTGTCGGCGCAGGCGCGCGCAGCGGCTCGTTGTAACGAATCGCCGGCTCGCTCGTCGGTGCGAACGTGACCGGGCCTTGCTTGCTCGCGTTGCTACGCCAGCTCGGCTGATTGCCGACACGCCGGCTGCCGCTCGAACACGCTGCGATCAAGAGCAGCAAGAGCGCGGCGCGTGTCATCGCCGTCGATCGTATCACGGCGATTTCGGATTGCTCGTCGCGGCCGGAAGCGTCGGTGGCGGCGTCGCCGTCCTCGGCACGGTCGTCGGCGCCATCGTCGGCCCGGCGTGCGGCGCATTCGCGGGGGCCGGTGGCGCGGTCGGCGCCGGAACTTTCGAAGCCGGAGCTTTCGAAGCCGGAGCCTTCGAAGCCGGAGCCTTCGAAGCCGGAGCCGTCGGAGCCGGAGCCGTCGGAGCCGTCGTCGGTGCGCCGCTGCCTTGCGAGACCGCGCTGCCCTGCGCGTTGCCCTGGATCATCGCTGGCGCGATCGGCGCAAGCATCGGCGCCGTGGCCGAGCCGGTCTGCGGTATTGGCGACAACGGCGCGGCGCTGCCGGCCGAACCGGTCTGTGGGGCCGCGCTACCAGCGGAACCGCCAGACCCCGTGTCTGCGCCCGGCGGCTTCGGCACGATCGATCCACTCGGATCGGCGAATACGACCGTCAACATCTTATCGAGCGCATGAAAGTCCGAATACGAGATGCGGTTCCAGCTCGCGACACCGGGCGAGCCGCCATTGCTGCGGTAGTCGACGCGCACGACATTGAGGCGCCACCGATCGCCGACCTCGGGCGGCAAGCGCACCGCCATCGTGTCGTGGCGGCCTTTCACAGCGGCGAGCGGAATCGCGATCTCGACATCCCAGCCTTGATCGGTGTCGCCCGCCTTGTCCGCGGTCCCTCGGACCTTCACCACGGTCTCCATGTTCGCGTCCCACTTCTCGTCGCCGGGCTGCGCGCGCGTCGTCGCGAAGAACGAGTCAAACGTCGCGTTGTTCGGGTTGACCTGCAACTCGACGTAGCCCGTGCGATTGCCGTCGGCGTCGATGAACACCTCGACGCAATCCGCTTTCCACAGCGGCTCGTCGTGGTTCTTGTACTGGCTGTACACGTCGCTATCGACGATAGAGACGAACAGATACAAGTTTTGCTCGTCCCACGTCATGCGCGCGGTCGCCTTGCCGACCGGATCAGCGCTGCCGTCGGCAGTGATCAGCTCCGGCGACGTCGCCGCGCTCGACCAGCCGGGCTCGGTCGCCATGCCGTCGATCGTGATCGGTCCGGTCGCGTGCGGGATGTACACCGTGCCCTGGGGCGGCGGCGCCTTTGATAGATCGACGTCGATCGTGCGCGCGACGATCGCGCGATCGATGACGTTGCCACCGGTCGCCGGCATGCGATCGCCGATCTGGTGCTTGCCGTCCTCGACGAGGCCGACATACAGCGTGACCGTCGGCGATCGCCAATCCGGGCGCAGCACGATGTCCTGCACGTCCTGGATGATCTGGCCCGCCTTCCACTTCTTCGTCGGGTACCCGATCTCCATGTCCGTCGGCCCGAAGTTCATGAAGTCCGCGCTGCCCTGCGCGCCGCGCGCATACGCGAACACGCGCCACTGCTCGCCCGGCGGCATGTTCACGCGCCAGTAGTGCATCACGCGAATCGCCGCGCCGGGCGCGAGCGGCGTCTTCGGATCCTTGCCGTCGACGTAGACGACCTTGTTGCCGAGGTACGTCACCTTGCCGCCGAGATCGACCTGCATCGGCTGGATGTCTTGCGGCACCGCCGTCAGCAAGTTCTCGCGGATGTAGCTCGCCTCGATGCGCTTGCCCTGCGGACCCGACCCGTGATCGACACAGCCCGCGAGCACGATGGCGATGAGAGCGATGCGCTTCATACGATCAGATCCGATGCGTCCTGGAACATTTGCTGGTTCGCTTGCTGGCGCGTCTTCGCGAGCTTCTCGACGATCGCGAGCACGGTCGGATACCGCTTCACGACCGCATCGAAGTCTTTCTTCGCGAGCTTGAGCAACACGAGCGGCTCGAGCGCTGTGACATCCGCGCCAGCCGCTGCGCCACTCACGAGCGACATCTCGCCCACCGCCGAGCCTGGCTGCAGCTCCGCCACAGGCGCGCCACCGCTCGACACCCGGGCGGTGCCGGACACGATCACCCACAGCGCGTCGTTTGCCTCGCCATCGCGGATGAACGTCATGCCCTGCGGAATGAGCTCGCTCGAGAACTTGCCGAGCAACTCTTCGCGCACGTTCTCGTCGAGCGGCTTGAACAGCTCGGACGTGCGCAGCACGTTCGACAGCAGCCGCGCCCGCGCGTGGAACGCGATCACTTCGGCGAGCTGCGGATGTTTCTGCGCCGCCGTCTCCAGCGCGCGCGCCGGAATCTCGAGCAGCCAGACGTCTTCGGCCGCGATCACGTTCGCAGTGCGCTTCGTGCCGCCGACCAGCGCGATCTCGCCGAAGAACGCACCGGAGTGCAGCTCGCCAAGCTGCGCGATCGGTCCCGATTGTGCGCTCGCGGGCTGAAACTTCGGCCGCGACACCGTCACGGTGCCGTGCGCGATCCAGTACAGCTGGGTCGCCGGCGCGCCGATGTCGATGATCGGTGTCATCGCCGGATACGCCTTCGCGGTCATCACACCGACGAGCGCACGCGCGCCCGGCTTCGACAGCGCCGACAACAGCGGCGCCGGTGGGACCTGCGTTGGCTGCCGCTTCATGAGCCACGCACCGAGCTCTTCGATCACCGCGCGCGCCTGGGCGAGCGGCTCGCCCGGCGGCCAATCGACAGCCGGCGGATCCTCGGGCGACGGCGGCGTGGTGAACGCGAAGTGCGGTCCGCCGGTCGCGTACGTATCGATCACCTGCTCGATCAGCTCCGGCCCGCGGACGCTTCCGAGCTCGGCCAGGTGCCGGCCACACGCGACCGCCAGCGCGACGCGTCCGGTGACACGTGCGCCCTCGCCGATCGTGGCAAACGCCAGCTCGACTTCATCCGTGGCGCCGAGCGCGCCGAGGACCGCGGCGACTTCGAGCCACGCGCCCCAATCGGTGGGCGCCAGGCGTAGTTTCTGCGTCGCGCGGACGAGGTCGTCGGCCGTGACCGTCACGGACCCCGTTATATCGCGGTTCCGATCACATGGGCGGAGGCCAACGAACTACGTGGATTTCGCGTTCGTGCCACGGAACTAGGGATGATCC
>DASUFX010000441.1:0-4595 GCA_036274355.1 Kofleriaceae bacterium
CGCTCGGTCGCGGTGGCTCCGACACGACCGCCGTCGCACTTGCCGGCGCGCTGCGCGCCGACTACTGCGAAATCTGCTCGGACGTCGAGGGCGTGTTCAGCGCTGACCCGCGCGTCGTCGACGCCGCCCAGCTCCTCCACTCGATCAGCCACGACGAGATGCTCGAGCTCGCCGCGCAAGGCGCGAAGGTGCTCCACGACGCCTCCGTCGAATTCGCACGCAAGTCGGGCATCGCGCTCTACGCCCGCGCCACCAACAAGGACGGCGGCGGTACGCGCATCGACTTCACGCCGGAGCGCGAGCGCGTCGTCGCCGCGGTCACCGGTCAGTCGTCGCTCATCCGCGTGCGCGTCTCGGGCGGCGCCGCCGTCGAGCACTGTCTGCAGATCATCGAGGGTGCCTCCATCCCGCTCACCCACCTCGACCTCGAGGGCAAGGAGCTGCGCTGCTGGTTCACGATCGCGGACGTGCCCGACTGGGGCGAGGTCCGCAAGCGCCTCGACACCGTGCTCGGCGATCAGATCGAGTTCGGCGAAGAAGGCTGCGTGACAATGGTCGGTCACGGCATCGGCGGCAATCCCGGCATCATCAACAAGGCGCGCGCGAGTGCGGTCGCGGCCGGCGTGCCGCTCAACGCGGTCAGCGTGTCGCCGCTGCGCGTGACGCTGTGGTGCGACCGTCCGCACGTCGACAACCTCGTTCGCGCCCTGCACAAGACGTTCATCGAGTAGCAATGGCTAAGTCTCCGCCCTTGGCGGTGCTGTCGCGATTCGTGCCGCACCTCGGCCGACTCGGACGTGCCGAACGCTGGCGCCGCATGCGCGGTCGGCCGCGGATCTGGGCCCATCGCGGTGCCTCGGCGCACGCGCCCGAAAACACGCTCGAGGCATTCGAGCTCGCACGCACCGCAGGTGCCGACGGCATCGAGCTCGACGTTCGTCTCGATCGCGACGGCACGGTGGTCGTGTTTCACGATCGCGACCTCGAGCGGCTGTGCGGCCGACCGGGCAGGATGGAAGACCTGTCTGCCGACGAGCGCAAGCAGCTGCGCGTCAGCGGCACCGCCGCCGTGCCGACCCTCGAAGAAGTCTTTCACATGCTCGGCGACCTCGAGCTCAACGTCGAGATCAAGTCGAACAACCCCGGGCGCAACGGTGACCTCGTCGTCGCGACTGCGAACGTGATCCGACAGAGCGGGCGCGCCGACCAGGTCCTGGTCTCGTCGTTCGATCCGTTCTCGCTCCTCACGTTCTATCGCCAACTGCCCGACATCGCGCTCGCGTTCTTGTTCGGCGCCGATCAGACGTTGCCGATCCGCAAGGGCTGGCTCGCGCGCGCGATGGGCGCGACGGTGCTGCATCCCGAGCACACGCTGTGCACGCCGGAGAACGTGAAGGCGTGGCACACGTCCGGTCGCCCGATCAACACGTGGACAGTCGACGACGAAGGCGAGCTGCGCCGTCTCGCCGAGCTCGGCGTCGATGGCATCTTCACGAACGACCCAGCGAAAGCGCTGAGCGTGCTTTCGTCCTGACGCTTCTGCACCGATCGAGTACGCTCGCGGGATGGGTCGGTTCTGGATCGTGGTCGTGACGCTGGCGGCGTGCGGCGACAACGGCAGCGCGCCTAAGGATGCGGCGGGCGATGCAGCAAACGATGCTGCCGTCGACGCAGCAACCTGCGAGACGCTCGGCTGCGAGGATAATGAAACGTGCACGAACGACGTCTGCGATCCGGTCGACGGCTGCCGTCACGTCTCGCTCGATCGTTGTGCCGAGCCACTGTGCGCGATGACAAGCTGCGCGGGAACCGACACCGACGGCGATGGGCTGCAAGATGCCTGGGAGCTGCAGGGCTACGTCGACGTCAACTGCAACGGCGTCAACGATGGCGATGGCGTCGACGTGCAGCTTGCCGATGCGAACGTCGCCGTGCCAGACGCGTACATCGAGATCGACTATCACGAGATGGCCGGCACCGGCGCGGCGTGCACGAACGATGCGGCCGGCGACGCTGCGTGCAACTCGGCGGTCCTCGGCGAGAGTTGCGTCAACGGCGTGTGCACGCACACGCACCGGCCACGCCAGGCATCGCTCGACCTCGCGCGGCTCGCCGCGGCGCGTGGCCTATCACCGCTGCCCAACGATCCGTCGCCGCCCGCCGACCTCGCAGGCAAACCAGGGTTTCGCATCCACTGGGAGCATGCGGACGCGATTCCCGAAACGAGCGGTCTCGTGGTCAGCTTCGGCAACTACGAGGCGTCGCGGGATCTCGATCCCGCGTGTGTCGGGCCGAACGGGCAGAACTTCTTCGACCTCAAGGACGCGCACTTCTTCGGTGCGACGAATCCGGCGTTGTTCGCCGCGCGCCGGCGCATCGTTCACTACGCGATCGCGACGCACGTCAGCCAATGCCCGATCGGAGCAGTCTTGCCTAACGACTTCTGCCAAGCCTGCCCGGCAGATCGCGGTGGTGGTACGCCGCAGGCTGGGTCATCCGGCAGCGCCGAGATCCCCGGCAACGACTTCATGATCTCGCTCGGTGATCGTTTCTTCACTCTCGGCCGACTGACGACCGTCATTCCGCGCGAGGAGGCGGGCACCATCCTCCACGAGCTCGGGCACAACCTCGGGCTACTTCACGGCGTCTTGCTCGTCAACGGTGTGCACACGCCGTCGTTCGCTCCCGAATACAACCCGATCTACTTCAGCGTGATGAACTACAACTATCAGTTCGGGATGCTGTTCGCTGCGACGCCCGGAAGCAAGGTCCCGGTGTCGTTTCGACTCGACTACGCCGACGACACCGTGTGCGCAGAGCTGTCCGAAGCGTCGCTGATCGAATCCGACGGCGCGCAGTGCGGTCCGACATCGACGCGTGTCATTCGCTTCGTCCCAAACACCGGTACCCCAGTGTTCGGGTCGGCGACGACTGGCACAGGAATCGACTGGGATAACGACGGCACGATCAGCACCACCGCAGGCCCGCGCGACCTCAACGGCATCGTCGCGAACGAGACGTTCTACACGATCAACGAGTGGGGGTACGCGGCCGGCAAGTTCACGAACCTGGCGTTCGACAGCTTCTGCTCGCCGTGGGCGATGGCGGATGCCTTGCCATCGCAGGAAGCGCGCGTGTTCGAGCCATCATCGCGACTCACACAGCGTCGCTGACTGCGCCTACTTCGCGGGCTGCTTGCTTGCCGGCGCTTCCTTCACCGGCGATGGCTTCGCGGGTGCAGGCTTCGCGGCGTCGGGCTTCGACGGCGCTGGCTTCGCCGGCTCGACCTTCGCCGGTGGCGGCTCGACCTTCGTCGTGGCCGGCGGTGGCAGCGTCGACGGATCGACCTTCGGCTCGATCGCGAACGTGAGCTCGAGCTTGTTGTCGCCGCGCCAGAGCTGAGCGCGCAGCTCGTTCGCGGTGCGCAGCGAATCCCAGACCGACTGCAGCTGATCGGGTCGCGACAGCATGCGGCCGTTGACCGCGAGCAGCACGTCGCCCGGCGCGACGTCGACGTCGACGAGCGGACCTTTACGATCGAGCAGCTGGACGAGCTGCCAGCCGACAAAGCGATCGCCGTCCATGCGCGGCGTGACCTCGAGCTGGCGCAAGAACGCGCCTGGTCCACCATCGAGAACCGCGATCAGCTTCGCGCGTTCGATCGTGCCCGTGCGCAGCCCCTTGCCGGGCGGTGCTTCGGGGCGCGGCTTCTCGACCGGCGTCGGCGCCGCTTCGGCGGTGCGCTCGCGCGGCAGGTCCTCGTCGAACGCGCTGCCGGTCGGCGCGACTTTCGGACCGCAGGCGGCGAGCAGGGCACAGCAGAGCAGGGCGCGCATCCCCTCCAAGCTGCCGCTCGGGCGAGCCCGACGCAAGTTTCAGCCAACGAGGCGCAGGATCGCAGCGAAGACCTGGTCTTCCGTCTGCTCGCCGTCGAGCGTCTCGATGCGTTCGCCGGCGGCCTTGAGCTCGGCAATCGTCGCACGGTAGCCCGCGTCGACCTCTTGCTGCATGCGCAGGTCCTCGAAGAGCTCTTCTTTGCGGCGGGCGGCGGCGCGGCGCTCGGCGGCGATTTCGGGCCGCACGCTGAGGAAGATCGTGAGATCGGGACGCAGCGCGCGCCCGTTGAGCATCGCGATCCAATCGCGATCCGCACCCGTGCCTTGATAGGCGAGCGACGAGTGGTACCAGCGATCGGAGACGACCGTCGCGCCCGCGGCGAGCTTCGGCTCGACTTCGCGTTGCATATGATCGAGACGATCGGCGGCGAACAGGAGACCGAACGTGCCTTGCGACAGCTTCTGGCCCGCAATCGCGTGAGCGCCGGTGAGCATCTCGCGGATCAGCTTGCCGACCGGTCCATCGCTCGGTTCGCGCGTGCCGTGCGCGGGCTTGCCGTGCGCGTTCAGGTGCTCGACCAGCCGACGCACCTGCGTCGTGGTGCCAGCACCGTCGAGACCTTCAATAACGATCAGCCGTCCAGCCACATCGTCGTCTTACCACGACGACGAACGACATTCGTCTCGCCGGTGGCGACGAAACGCGGGCTACGCGACGCGGCGGCGCCGGTACATCGCCAGCCCGAACGTCACCGCCGA
>DASUFX010000442.1:0-24575 GCA_036274355.1 Kofleriaceae bacterium
GAGCTGATCGTCGAAGACTTAGAAAAAGGGGGCTGACGTCTGACGTCTGACGTCTGACCCCATTTCTCGGGGTCTGACCGGTCTGACCCCTTTTAGACGACGCGTTTACGCGCGGGCGGCGCGCCGTACGGCATCGGCACGTTGTTCTTGTCGTCGGGCGGTGGCGGCGGTGGTTGCTCGACGCCAGCGTCGCCGCTCGCGGTTTGCTCGTGGTCCTGCACGTTCGTGTCGGTCTTCGGCTTCTTGCCACCGCATGCGGTGGTCGCGAGCGCGGCACCCGCGAAGACCGCGGCGCGCGAGACGCGGCCGAGCCGCGTGCTCGACGGTGCAGCGACAGTCAGCTCCGCGTTGCAGAACGGGCACGCGCGCTCATCGATCGCGACATGACGACGACACTCCGTACACGGCCTCAACTCTGCCATGCGCTCGATGCTACACGACGCGGCGACGCGCGGGCGGCGCGCCGTACGGCATCTTCACCGGCGACGGCTCGGGCTCGGCCTGGCCGGTCTTTGCGTCTGGCGGTGTCTCGTACGTGGTGCCCGTCGGCGCGTCCCTGACGCCTGCGTCGGGCAGCTGCTGCGCCGGCGGAATGTTCGTGCGCTTCGGCGGGCCGCACGCAGTCGTCGCGAGCGCCGCACTCGCGAACACCGCCGCACGCGACGCGCGACCGAGCACCACGCGCGTCGGCGTTGCCGCGATCAACTCGGCGCTACAGAACGGACACACGCGCTCGTCGATCGATACGTGGCGACGACACTCCGCACACGGCCGCAGCTCCGCCATGCACGAAGGCTACTACACGATGCGGCGGCGAGCCGGTGGCGCACCGTACGGCTTCGCGTTCTGGATGTGGTCGATCTTGATGTCCCGCACGTCCTGCACCTGCTGCTTCTGGACGTGCTTCTTCTTCACGACTCCCGCATCCGGAGGCGCGCCCGCATCGACGACGGCAGCATCGGGCTCGATCACGGCGGCATCGACCGGCGGCGGCACCGCTGCGTGTTCCACGGTACGCGGCTCGTCGAGCATCTTCTCGAGATCGTCGCTGCCCTGCGCGGGTGGCGGCGCGGGCGCTTCCTTCGGCTTGTCTTTGCCGCAAGCGACGAGCGCAGCACTGAACACCGCGGCGCGTGTCACGCGACCGATCACGGTGATGTGTTGCGCGCGCGCGACGGGCAATACGTGCGCGCAGAACGGACACGCACGCTCGCGCGTTGCGACGTGACGCTTGCATGCGGGGCACGGCACGAGTGCGGTCACACGATCCTCTTCCGCGCCGGTGGCGCACCGTACGGCTTCGGGATGTTGTGCGGCGGCGGAAGCGGCACCGCTTGTTCGTGATGCGGTTTCTTCTTCTTCACGACACCGGCATCCGGCGGCAGTCCTGCGTCGACGATCGCTGCATCGGGCTCGATCACGGCAGCATCCACCGGCGGCACTGGTGCGTGCTCGACGGTCTTGCCGTCGTTGTCGAGCATCTTCTCCAGCTCGTCGCTGCCTTGCGCAGGTGGCGGCGGCGGCGCTTCCTTCGGCTTGTCTTTACCGCACGCCGCGAGCGCGGCACTGAACACGGCCGCGCGTGTCACGCGACCGATCACGGTGACGTGTTGCGCGCGCATGCGTGGCAACGCGCGCGCACAGAACGGACACGTGCGTTCATGCGTCGCGACGTGACGCTTGCATGCGGGACACGGCGCGAGTGCAGTCACACGATCCTCCTCCGCGCCGGCGGCGCGCCATACGGTTTGCAGCACGGCGCGCGGTCGGGAATCGTGAGATCGATAAACACGTCGGCGGTCGCGCCCGCATCGCTCTCGAGCGTCACCGGCGTACCTTGCGGCGTCTCGTTCGGATTTCCTGACTGAAACATCACCGCGTATTGTCCGGGCGGCAGGTTCTTGAACTCGTACTCGCCCTTCGCGTTCGTCGTCGCGTACACCGGCGAGCCGTCGGGCTTCTGCACGGTGACGGTGACACCTGGCAATGGCGCGCCGCCGTCGGCGTTGTGCACGACACCGCGAATCGTGCCCGGCGGTGGCACCGACGGCTTCGACTCGACCTGCTTGTGCTCGATCGGCGTCTCGCGCGGCGTCGTCGAGCCAGTCCAGCACGCGCCGGCGAGCGTCGCGCCCGCGAACACGGCCGCACGGCTAAACCGACCGCGTGGGACCAGGAGCCCCATCGCGACGGGCGCGAGCGCGTGCCCGCAGAACGGGCATCGTGCTTCGTCGACGGCGACGTGACGGCGACATCCCTCACACGGACGCAAGCGCATGGCGACACTGTACACCTGGGGCAAGGCCGCACGCGCGCACGCACCGCCGCGCGATCACGCCACGCGAAACCCGCTAGGTCCGCGTCTCGTCCGTAAGTTAGATCGCAGTCGACGGGATCCTCGTCGGTACGCGCACTTCTCGACGCAGCGGTATCTCATGTGCTTGGAACCACGGCCGTGGTGGACTTTTGTGAATTGGCTCGTCGCGATCACGACGATCTCGACCGCGCATTACGCGCGATTCTCGACCCCAAAACTGCGGCACGCGAAGCGGCAAATCTGCTCGATGTATTCCGGCTCGCGCTCGCCGTTCATCTCGTCGCCGAGACCCGGGTGCACAGCACCTTGCTCGCTCTCGTGCGACCTCCCGCGGCTCTGCGATCGCAAATCGCGCAGCTGCGACGCGAGCACGACGTGCAGCAGGAAACGGCCGAGCGCCTGGCCGAGCTCGAGCCGTGTAGCGACGCGTGGTACTGCGGCGCGCTCGAGCTGCGTGTGCACGTCCTCGATCACGCGAAACGCGAGGACTATTTTCGCGCGGCGCTCGACGATTACGTACCAAGCGCCGTCAGCCGTGGGCTCGGCGCCGAGTACGCGACCGAGCGCATGAAGCTGCTCGCTACGACGTCGCCGCTCGCGGTCGCTCGTTACATCAATGTCGCGTAGACGAGGACTACGCGACTAAACGACGCGGCCGCGAGCCGGCGGCGCACCATACGGCATCGGGATGTTCGACGGCGGCGGGATAAAGATCTGCTGATCGACGGTCTTCGCGTCGTGGTCGCCGAGCGTCACGTTCTGCCGCGGCGCGCGCCGGCGTGGATGATTGTCGTAACCGAACACGAGCACGTAATCGCCGGCCGGCAGGTCGACGAACGCGTAGTGGCCGTTCGCGTCGGTCTGCGCATTGCGCGGCTGCATGCTCGGTTGCGACGGCGACTGCAGCTGCACCGGCCAGTTCGCGAGCGGCGCAGCGCTTTGCGAATTCTTCAGCGTGCCCTGGATCGCGCTCGTGCCGGCATCTGGTGGCTTCGCGAACTTCTGCTGGTCTTCGGTTATCTGTTGCTGTTGTTGTTGCTGCTCGTGCGACGGTGGCGGAGGCGGCGGCGGTCCGTACTGCGGCGGCGGATTGCTCGTGTAGCAACCGGCGAGCGCAGCAAACGCGGCGGCACGCGACAGCCGGCCACCGACGGTAACGCGCGCTGGCGGTGGCGAAGCGGCGGCCGCGCCGCAGAACGGGCACGCGGGTTCGGCCGCGAAGTGACGACGACACTGCGAGCAGGCACGCAACGTCATGTACTCAGCGTAACCGATCGAGCCACGCGACGGTGGCATCAACGAGCGATGCGTCGGCGCGACCGCTACCGTAATCGCGCAAGCTCGCGACCCGGCCGGCATGCCAGCCGAACAGATGATCGAGGCCAGGAAGGTCGATCACGCTCGTCGTACCCGGCGCGAGATCGGCGATGCGCGATTGATCGTCGGGGCGGACGACCCAGTCGTGCTCGCCACGCACGACGAGGACCGGCGCGTCGACCTCGCGCCATGCCGCCTCGAGATCGAGTGCGTGAAGCTGCTCGTGGTACGCGGCCGAGCGACCGTTGAGCTCGCCGGTCTTCGCGAGGTTCTGGATCGCGGCGAGTTGCGCGGCGATCTCTGCGCTCGTCGCACCGCGCATGCGCAACTGGCGCTCGGTGCTGTCGAGCAAACAATCGAGCCACCGCATCACCGGCGTACCGTAGACGATCACGCCTGCAACGTTGCGCGCGAGTTGCGACGCGATGATGCCGCCGACGCTGTGACCGAACACGACGAGCGGAACGTTGCGCTGAGCGGCAGTCTCGCGCGCGAGCTCGAGCGCGGCCCGCGCGTCGGCGAGCTCGGTGTGAAAGTCGGTCTCGGCACACGGCGGTCCTTCGCTGTCTCCGACGCCACGCTTGTCGAAACGCAGGGCGTCGTAGCCAGCCTGCGCCCAGCCGGCGACGAGCGCGCCCAGTGGCGCATCGGGATCGAGCGCGAAGTCGATCGACTCGCACGCGATGCCTTGGATCACGAGCACGAGCGCACGCGGCGTCTGCGCGCACGTCAGGATCGTCCGCAGCCGCGCATCGCCGACGTCGAGCGCGCCGTAGCGCGCGTCGGGTTCGAGCGGAACCGCGACGACGTCGGTACGTGTCACGTGATGCACACCGTCGCGCAGCACGATCAGCTCGACGGTGGCGGCGTGACCCGCGATGCGCAACGCAGCGGCGAGCGTGCGCAGATCGTGCACGATGTGACCGTCGATCGAGACCAGCACATCGCCTGCACGAAGGTCGGCGCGCGCCGCCATCGTGCCTTCGATCACGCCAGCGATTCGCACGCCTTCGGGGCTGAATGCCTCCCTGTCGCCGGGCAGCTCGGCGCCGAGGTATGCGCGGCGTGGAAGCGGGGTGGTCAACATGAGTGATGTAGGCAGACTGTCACAGGAATTGTGCAGCCATGGGACAGCGGCATCCAGCCTCAGCCTACGTTACGATGGGGGCGTGGGAAGCAGCGAAACGCTTCGCTCGGTCATCGATGCTGGCCGCAGCAGTAAACGCCTCGATGAGCTGAGCAGCGCACGCGTGATCGGAAAGATCGCGCAGCAGATTCACGCCGCACAACAGAAGGCGGGCGCGGGAAAAGCTGTCGGTCCGATCACGCCTGCGAATATCAAGCTCGCCGCGAACGGCGAAACCAAGCTCGAGCTGGGCGCCAGCGCCGGCTCCCTCGGCTACTCGTCCCCCGAACAGACGATGGGTGGCTTCGGCGATCGCCGCAGTGACGTGTTCTCGCTCGGCACGGTGCTGTGGGAAGCGCTCACGTACCAGCGCCTGTTCGACGCGATGAACGACGCGGCCGTCCGCATGGCGGTGCAAGAGCGTGAGATCTCGCCGCCGTCGGAAGTGAACGCGAACATTCCCGCCGAGCTGTCCGCGATCTGCATGCGCGCGCTCAATCGCAACTCGACTGATCGCTACCAGAGCCTCAAGGCGATGGCGGTCGAGATCGAGGAATTCCTCGAGGAAGCCGGTTACGCCGACGACGATTCGAAGATCGCGGCCTACCTCGCGACGATGAACGATGCGCCGAAGGCGGTGAAGATCGAGATGGCGCCGCTCGCGCGCCCGGCGAGCTCGACGCAACCTCCGCCCTCGACCCTCACCCCGCCGTCGACCACGAAGCCGCCCGTCGAGAAATCGGCGAGCGGCACGCAGCCGCCGGCGAACGTGATGAAGCCACCCGCAGCACCGAGCATGCTCGGCGAGGCTCCGAAGTCCACGCCGGCGAAACCCGCGGGTCACGCACTCGCAGCCGCGCTCGCGAACGCCGGCGCGACGCCCGCGACGTCGAATGGCTCGACGACCACGGCAGCAGCGAGCACGACCGGCACCAGCCTCGGCTTGCCACCGATCAATCCATCCACGACCGCCGTCGGCGTGCCGAAGGCCGACGATTGGCAGGACTCGTCGAAGAAAGCTGACGCGCCGCTATCACCGTTGCCGCCGGTGTTGCCGTCGGGCTCGACGCCGCTGCGCAACGATCGCTCGACGATTGCGGTGTCGGTGCCGCCGCAAGTGAAGGTGGCGACCGTCGAGGCGAAGCATGCCGAGGCGAAGCAGCCCGCGATGATCGTCGACGACAAGCCGGCCGCGCAGATCGTCGAAGACGTCAAGGCGACGATCGTCGATTCGAAGCCGCCCGCGATGATCGTCGACGATGGCAAGGCGACGCTCGTCGATTCGAAGCCGCCCGAGATCGTCGTGCCGAAGCTCGTCGACGGCAAGCTGCCGTCGGCCGTCGAGCAGAAACCGGAGCCGGTCAAGCAGAGCGCGGTCGAGACCAAGCCGGTCGCAGCGGTGACGCCAGCCGCGGCCGAGACAAAGCCCGCCGTCGAGACGAAACCCGCCGACACCAAGCGGGCAGCGTCGGAAGCCGAGAAGAAGCCGGAAGGCCGCAAGCGTGCGCCGTCGCAAGCCGGTGGTCGCAAGCGCCCGCCGTCGCAGGGCGAGCTGCCGCAAGCCGCGGCCGCGGTGTCACTGCCCGGCGGTGGCCGCGACTCGAAGGACGTCCTCGCCGGCTGGGGCTGGGGTACCGACAAGCACAACGCGATCGCGCCCGACGATTATCCGCACGACGATGACTACGACTTCCACGAGCCGAACTCGAGGAAGATGCTCGTCAAGATCATCGGTGCCGGCATGGGTGTCGTCGCGCTGATCATCATCGTCGCGTTCGCGTTCGGCGGCTCGAGCGACAAGAAGAAGACGTCGGCCGCGAAGCAAGCCGACACGACCAAGCCGCTCGTCGAGCAACCTCCGGCACCACCGCCCGAGGCCGCGCCCGTCGCACAACCCGCGGCTGGCTCGGCGGACCCCGCGCCCGGCTCGGCCGACGGTTCTGCAGTTGCGGCAGCGCAGCCGACGGAGCCGGCGCAGACCGAAGAGCAGAAAGCAGAAGCGGCGAAGGCGGAAGCTGCAGCCGCGGAAGCCGCGAAGGCCGAAGCCGCGAAGGCCGAAGCCGATCGCATCGCCGCCGAGAAGGAACAGGCGAAGCAGGCCGAGGTTGCAAAGGCTGAAGCGGCGAAGCAAGAAGCCGCGCGGATCGCCGCCGAGAAGGAGCAAGCGAAGCAAGCAGACGCCGCGAAGAAAGAAACCGCGAAGCAGGAAGCCGCGCGAATCGCCGCCGAGAAGAAAGCGGAAGCCGCGCGCGTCGCCGCCGAGAAGGCGGAGGCGAAGAAAGCCGAGCAGGCGCGCATCGCCGAGGCGAAGAAGGCGCAGGCCGAAGCGCGCAAGGCGGAAGCTGCGCGCATCGCAGCCGAGAAGGCCGAAGCGAAGAAGACGCAAGCAGCCGCTGCGAAGACCACGCCGAAGGCGCGGCCCGAGAAGAAGCAACCGAAGGCCGAAACGAAGGTCGCCAAAGCCGAGCCGAAGACCGAGACGAAGGTCGACGGCGACACCGCGTATCGCCAGGGCCTGCAGCTGTTCGCACGTGGCGATACCAGTGGCGCGCTCGCGTCGCTGCGCACGGCACTCGCCGCGAATCCGAACCACGCGCCGACCTGGCGCGGCCTCGGCCTCGTGTTCGAGAAGATGGGCGAGAAGGACCAGGCGCGCGTCGCGTACAAGCGCTACCTGCAGCTCGCACCAGGCGCCGGTGACGCCGAACAGATCAAAGGCCGACTGGAGCGGCTCCAGCCATGAAGCGCGTATTCGTGATCGCCCTGCTCTGCCTCGCGGTCGGCAGGTACCACGCTGCGAGCGCTGGCCCGCGTCAGGTACTGGTGCTGAAGAGCGAAGGCACCGCGGACGCGTCGAGTCGCACGACGATCGACACGCACGTGCTGCGCATCGCGAAGAACATCGACGGCAACGTCGTCGCCGGTGACATCACGCTCACCGAAGCAGCGGCGCTCGTCGGCTGTAGTTCGAGCGAAGCCGCGTGCAAGGATCAAGTGCTCGACACGCTCGGCGTCGACGAGGTCGTCGCGTCGACGGTCACTGCGACACCGACCGGCCTCAACGTGACGGTGCGACGCATCGCGAAGGGCACGCCGCCGAAGGCCGCACAGACAACGATCCCCTCGGGCAAGACGCCCGACGCGAAACTCAACGCCGACATCGGTCCGCTGTTCGGGCTCACCGCACCCGCCGTCGTGGAGCCGCCGGTGACCGCTCCGCCGGTGACCGCTCCGCCACCACCGCCGCCACCGACGACGACGCCAACGACGACATCTCCGACGACCACACCGGCGACGACCACGCCGACGACACCACCGCGCCCGGTCACGGCCGACGCGAGCACGGCGCCGATGAACGATGTCACCGCCGCGCCGAACGGCGTCGTGACGCAGCAGTCCGAAGGCGTGCCGCGCCGCCGCTGGCAGAAGATCGGTATGGGCGTGGGCGGTGGCCTCGTGCTGCTCGGGTTCGTGATGTGGGCGCAGGCAGCGAGCGTGCAAGGTCAGATCGACGACAAGCCCGAGCCGGTCTCGCCGCGCGACTTCCAGGATCTGCGTGACCTCGAGAAGAAGGGCGACGATCTCGCGAGCGGCGGAAACTTCTTCTTCGTCGTCGGCGCGCTCGTCGGCGGCGTCAGCACGTACTACTACGTCAAGGCTGGTCGCCATCGCCCGCAGACGGCGCGCATCACGCCGATGGCAGTGCCCGGCGGCGCCGGCGTCACGCTCACGCTGGGAGGCGCGCCATGAAGCTCGTCGTTGCCGGCATGTTCGTCGTGGTCGTCGCGTTGATCACGGCGTCGTCGACGAGCTGCTCGATTCACCATCGCAGCGATCAGTACGCGTGCACCGTGAACGGAGACTGCGACGGCAATCGGATCTGCGACAACGGCTTCTGCATCGCGCCTGGCACCGTCGACGCGCCGCGCACCATCGATGCGCCGAAGCCGCCCGGCGACGGCAGCAACGGCTGCCCGTCGCAGTGCACGACGTGCAACGTCACGCAGAAGACCTGCACCATCAACTGCGCGATGGGAGCGAACTGCACGAACCAGGTCGTGTGCCCGGCCGGCTACAAATGCGACATCCAGTGCAACACCGACAACTCGTGCCGCAACGGCGTCAATTGTCAGCAGGCCGCGTCGTGCAACGTCGACTGCATCGGTAAGCAGTCGTGCCAGACCGTCGTCTGCGGTCCCGGTCCGTGCGACGTCGGTTGCTCGGGTCCAGCGTCGTGTCGCGGTGTCGCGTGCGGCAGCTCGTGCGCGTGCGACGTGCTGTGCACCGGCAATCAGAGCTGCGCCGAAGGCATTCTGTGCACGTCACTCGCGTGCCGCAGCGCGACGGGCAGCGGCTGCACCTCGGTGCCGACGTTCTGCCACTCGTGTAATTAGCGGTACGTCGAGCTGTTGAACCACCACTCGGCTTGCAGGCCGAGGAAGTGGACGAGCTTGTGCGAGTGCCGCGGATCGTCGGGCACGTATTGATCCAGCGCCGCGTCATTGAGATACGCGGCTCGGTAAACGAGACGAATCTGCGGCCGGTCGTAGCTCGACGGTCCCATCGGCGACCACGTGAGCATCGGCGCGATCTGGAACACGGCCGGATCCTCGGCCTTGAGCGTGATGTTGTTGAGGCCGCGCGGAAAGCGCGATTGATACGAGATGTCGCCGCCGACGAAGAAATCGGTGGTCGGCACGCGCACGAGCGGGCGCGCATCGACCGCGTACTCCCAGCCGTCATCGGAATCGACGGTGTCCTCGTCGGCATCGACGAAGCGGCGTGACAGCACGCCGACCATCATGTTTGCGAACTTCGTATCCCAGTTGCCGGAGATGCCGAACGTGAATTCGTTCGCGCGGCCCGTCTTCAGATCGGCACCGAACGACGTCGGGGGCGCGAGCTCGTCGAACGCGGCGAGGCCCTTCGCGTAGCGCGTGAACAGATTGAGGTGACGACGGAAGCGACTGTCGTCGGAGAAACCGAACGCGCCGAGCTCGGCGCCGATCAAGAAGCCCGTGTCCGACGGCAACGCCTGGAGCGTGCCGTCCATACGCTTGAACGTGCCCGATGGCAGCGAGTGAAACTCGCCGTGGACCTTCAGCTTGGCGCCGATACCCGCGCCCGTCGGCATCATCACGTACGCGGCGCTCGCACTCGCGACCGTGCGCTGGCGATTGAGCTGCTCGACCGTCGTCGCGCCTTGCACTGGATTTGCGACTTCGACCTCTTGGAACTGGAACGGGTTGTTGAGGCGGTTGAAGCCGATGTGTCCCGCGATCTCGACCGAGTCTGCGGTCGCAGCGCCATCGGCGTCATGCCGAAGCATGATGTCGCGCTTGTACATGAGACCGCCGCCGACCGTGTTGATGTCGTCGAGCGGCCAGTAGTCGAACAAGTAGATGTCGTCGCCGCGATACATGCGCGAGCCGACCCACAGTGTTAGGTGGTCGCCGACTTGGCCGTCGAGGAACATGTTGCGCAGTGCGGGCTGCGCGTCGAACTGACCTGTGTCGTGGAAAAGGGTTCCTGCGAACGCGAGCGTGACGATCGGCCGCACGATGATGTAGCTGTTCGCGCCGCCCGACCCAGCCTGACGCTCGAAGCCGTACGAGAACTCGAGCTCGAGGTAGCTGTCCTCGACGATGCGTGGGCCATGCGCGACGATCGATACCTTCTGCGGCTTGCCGCCGCGCAGATCACTGCCCGCGAGCACACGGCCATACGAGCCGAAGCGGAAGCCGCGGTCCTTCGCGTGATAGTTATCCAGGTCGAGGTCCTCTTCTTCCGCCTTTTCGGCGGTCGGCGACACTTCGGGCTGGGTCACCGTCCGCACCTGCGGAACCTCGATCGGAACTGGCTTCGAGCTCTGCGGCTCGACCGGTTTTTCGTCCGCCGAACCTTTCGGCGACTCCTTCGGCGGATCTTTGGGCGTTTCGGCTGGCGGCTCACCGGCCGCGGGTTGAGCCCACGCGGGGCTCGCACCGAACGCGAGCGCTAACGCGAGACGCGAAAACCGCATGGCCGCGTCAGCCGAGCACGAAACGTGCCCGCAAAATGGAACTGCATCTCGTCGAATATGCCGCAACTCGCGACGGGATCTGAGGTTTCGCGTTGCCGATCGCAACGAGCACACCGCCCTCTTTTGCACCAACTATCGATTGTCCTGGACACGTCCGCTGGCATGCGACTTGATGCGGTTTCATCCGATGCGCTTAGCAGCAGCCGCCCTGATGTTCGTTCTGGTCGGCTGCCCGTCATCTCAGGATCCCAACCTGACGAACGGTGACGCCGGCACAGGAGACGGTGGCGGCGATGCCGGACCGAGCTGCCCGGTCGTGCCGAGCTGCACGACAACGATCCAGTACAAGGGCGCAGGAACTGCAGTGTCGCTGCGCGGCGACTTCGCGAGCGACGGTTGGACGACGGGCATCGCGATGACGAAGAACGGTGACACCTGGGAAGCGACCGTTCCGGTGCGCGACAACCAGGTCATCGTCTACAAGTTCGTGGTCGACGGGAACTGGATCGCGGATCCGGAAAACCCGCGCAAGAGCCCCGATGGCTACGGCGCCTATAACTCGGTCGTGCGCGCTGATTGCGATCAGTGTCCGCCGCGCGCCGCCGTCGATTGGCGCGACGCGATCATGTACTTCGTCATGATCGATCGGTTCGCCGATGGTGACATGGCGAACAACGCACCGGTCGCTGGCGTCGAGCTGCCGGGCCAGTACCAGGGCGGCGACTTTGTCGGCCTCACGAAGAAGATCAACGAGGGCTACTTCGGTCAGCTCGGCATCAACACGCTGTGGGTGACGTCGCCGCTCGACAACGCGGACAACGCGAATCCCGGCTCGGACGGCCACAGCTACTCCGGCTATCACGGCTACTGGCCGCGCGATCTGGATAGCGCGGAGAGCAAGCTCGGCACCGAGGCCGAGCTCAAGGCGATGGTCGACGCCGCGCACGCGCACGGCATCCAGGTGCTCATCGACTACGTGATGAACCACGTGCACACGCAGTCGCCGATTTACGCGCAACATCCGAACTGGTTCTGGCCGAACGACAACGGCTTCGGCGGCAACTGCGTGTGCGGCGCCGGCTGTAGCTGGGACACCGACCGCTTGAAGTGCTGGTTCGATCCGTTCCTGCCCGACTTCGATTTCCGCAATCCCGACGCGCGCAAGTACTCCGTCGACAACGCAGTCGCGTGGGCGAAACGGATCGGCATCGACGGCTTCCGGCTCGACGCGGTCAAGCACATCGAGACGTCGTGGCTGACCGACGTGCGCGCGCGGCTCAACGCCGAGGTCGCGTTCGACCAGAAGTTCTACATGGTCGGCGAAACGTTCGACGGCGATCGCGGCATCATCAAGTCCTACGTCAACCCGAGCACGATGCTCGACGGTCAGTTCGACTTCCCACTGCGCGGCCAGGTGCTCGCGACACTGCTCCGTCGCGACGGCCAGATGAGCGACCTCGCCGGCTTCCTCGACGCGAACGACGGCTACTACGGCCAGGGCTCGGTGATGTCGACGTTCCTCGGCAATCACGACGTGCCGCGCGCGATCGAGCTCGCACTCGACACGCCGATGTTCGGCGCGTGGGACGGCGGCAAGAATCTCGCGTGGAGCGGTCAGCCGCAGCTGCCGCAATCGAAGAATCCATTCGAGCGGCTCGCGGTCGCGTACACGCTGCTGTTCACGATGCCGGGCATTCCGATGCTGTACTACGGCGACGAATTCGGCATGCCGGGCGCGGGCGATCCGGACAACCGCCGCTTCATGCAGTGGAGCGATTACACCGCGAACCAGACCTGGCTGCGCGATCGTCTCGCGGCACTCGCGAAGATGCGCGGCGAGCACATCGCGACCCGGCGCGGCACGCGGCAGACGCTCGGCGTCAGCGGCGATGCGCTCGTCTACAAGATGACCTCATCGGGCGATACCGTGTTCGTCGCGCTCAATCGCAGCGACAACGCACAGACCGCGCCGAACCTCCCTGCGGGCAACTACGTCGATCTGATCTCGGGCGCTGCCGTTACCGCGCCGCTGACGTTGCAACCGCGCAGCGCCGTGGTGCTGTCGCAGCAGTAACGTCGTCACGTCGCTACATACCTGTGATGTTCGACTCGTTCGGCGAACGTGCGCACGCGGACACGACTCCGTCGCGAGTGCTTCATGTAGATCGGGCCGAGCACAGCTGCGAGCACGCCGCCGGTGCCGTCGAGGATCAGATCCCACATCGTGTCGAGAAGCGGAGGCATCGTCGGTGACCCCTGTGCGTACGTACCGAACAGCTGGTCGCTAGCGAACTCGCAAATCTCCCACAGCGCACCGAGCCCGAGCGTGATCAAGAAGATGAAGATCGCGTCGAGCCAATGATGCGAGCGGTCCCCGCGAATGAAGTGGGCGAGGTACACCGCAAGAAACGCGACGAAACCGATGAGCAGGGAATCGACGAGGTGCAACACCTTGTCGAACACGTCGACACGCAGGTACAGGCCGAAGAGATAACCGAGTGACATGTGCGCGGTGACAAGGACGAGTAGTGCGAGCTCGACCTCGATCGGCCAGATGAAGTGGCCGGTGCGCGAGATGATCGTAGGTGTGACGACGAGCGCGATCGCCACGAAGCACGTGACCGCGGTCGCCCACTCCTGCTCGGCGAACAACGCAATGCAGGTGGCGAGCAGGGCGATGCGAAGCACCCAGACGGTGATCAGCTCCCAGCGCGGAATCCCTGCGAACACTGAATTTCGCAGGTGCAAGCCCAGGACCGCCGAAGTGCGCAGTGCCGTCGTGCGCGCGCCGCAATAGGCGAACGGCTTGCGCGAAAGGCGGATGGCGGCGATGACCTACGCGCACTTACGCTGGCGCATCGCTTGCTGAAGCTACCTACCGGAGGCCAACCATGGAGGTACAGCGCTGCCGTATCTACACCGGGACTGGAGAGCTGCAGTCGACTCGTACTCGTCCCATGGAGCGGCCTCTCGTGCCGCGCACACCGACGATCGCCGACAGGATTTCGATCAGCGCGATCATGACGCGCGACATCGTGTGTGCGCGGCCCGAGCTTTCTATTCCGGCTCTCAAGAGCTTGCTCGTCCAGAATCATATTGGCTGTGTGCCGATCGTCGACGATCGCGGGCGGCCCAAGGGAATCGTCACGAAGCTCGACCTGGTCGAGGCCAAGCAGCCAGCCCTCACGGCGGCCGACGTGATGATGCCGCTCGCGATCACCCTCAACAGTCACGCCACCATCGCGCATGCTGCCGCAATGATGGCGATCGAGGACTTCCACCATCTGATGGTAGTAGGCAACGATCACATCCTCGTCGGCGTGGTCTCGACGATGGACATCGTGCGCTGGCTCGCGAAGAACGACGGTTTTACTGGGGCCTGACGTGTGCTAGGTCAGCTGGATGCGGCTTTGGTTTGCCCTGCTGCTCGCGCTCGCCAACTGTCATCCGTCGCCGTCAAAACCGGCTCCTGGTGAGGTGCCTCCGCTCCCGCCCGCATCGGGCACTGCGGTCGGCTATCTCGTCGATGCCGCTGGTGAGCTCCAGCTGCGCGACGATCAGGTGACGAAGCTCAAAGACATCGACACCAGCCTCGCCGCCGAGAACGGCCAGATCGACGCGCAGCTGCGCCAGATCGAGAAGCCGGTGCCGGCGGAAGAGGTGTCACCGCAGGACCAGAAGGCCGGCGTGAAGCCGCAGCGCTACAACAACGCGCCCGGCGCGAGCACGATCACGACCACCGACTCGCAGAAGCTCCGCAAGATGCGGGACGACAACGATCGTGACGCGCTCATCAAGGCGTTCAAGGTGCTCGATGCCGAGCAGCTCACGAAGGCGAAGCAAATTCTCGCAGACCGTGGCATCGCGATTCCTGGCGAAGCAAAGCAGGAGCAGACGCACGACCCCGAGGACGGCAAGCCGCTCCCGGGTATGGAACCGTAGCGGTTGCGGCAGCGTGCGGTTTTTGCGCTAGATTCCGCGCCGTGCGTACCTCGAAGCTCCTCCCGCTGATGTTCATCGCCGCGTGCGGCGGTCCCAAGAAGCAGCCGGCCCCACCGGCACCCGCGCCCGAGCCAACGGCCGGCGCGCCTGCCGTAGCACCGGTGCCAACGCCGGCGCCACCGCCCGGCCCGAACGACGCCGCGCTCGTCGCCGAGGCGACCGAATTCGCGAAGCATGCCGATGAAGAGCTGCGCAAGCTCTACGTCGATTCGTCGGTCGCCGACTGGGCAAACCAGACCGACATCACGCCCGAGCACGAGGCGGCATCGGCGAAGGCATCCGAGGCGCTCGCGAACGGCCTCACGAAGCTGATCAAGGAGTCGCGCAAGTTCGAGCGCGTCCTGCCAAAGCTCGATCCCGATACACGCCGCCAGCTGTGGCTGCTGAAGATCGCCGGCCAGCCCGCGCCCGATGATCCGGCGCAGGCCGAACAGCTCGCGAAGATCGCGGCCGAGATGACGTCGATCTACGGCAAGGGCAAGGTCTGCGATGCGAGCAAGCCGAAGGCCGGCGCGCCGAAGCAAGCGCAGCTCGACGACCTCGCCGCGAAGCTCAAAGCCGAGCAGGATCCGAAGAAGCAAGACGCGCTGAAGAAGGATCTCGCTGCGAAGCAGAAGAAATTCGACCAAGCGTACTGCAAGGATCTCGACGCGCTGTCGAAGGTGTTGCAGAAGAGCCGTAAGCCCGACGAGCTGCTCGCCGCATGGAAAGGCTGGAACGACAACGTCGGCAAGGCGATTCGCCCGCTGTTCACGCGCTACGTCGAGATCGCGAATGCCGGCGCGCGTGGCGTCGGCTTCAAGGACGTCGCCGAGATGTGGAAGTCGGGCTACGACATGCCGCCCGATCAATTCGAGAAGGAAGTCGATCGGCTGTGGAACCAGGTGCGCCCTCTCTACGTGCAGTTGCACTGCTACACGCGCCGCGGCCTCAACAAGCTCTACGGCGACAACGTCGTCTCGAAGACCGGCCCGATTCCGAGCCACCTCACCGGCAACATGTGGGCACAGGCGTGGGGCTACCTCTACAAGGAGCTCCAGCCGTACCCGGGCGTCGCGCCGATCGACGTCACGCCCACGCTCGAGAAGAAGTTCGACTACACGAAGATGGTGAAGATGGCCGAGGGCTTCTACATGTCCCTCGGTATGAACCCGCTACCGAAGACGTTCTGGGAGCGGTCGATGTTCCAGAAGCCGAAGGGCAAGGATGTCGTCTGTCACGCGAGCGCGTGGGATGTGACGTTGAATAACGACCTGCGCATCAAGATGTGTATCAACAAGAACCAGGAAGACCTGGTCACGATCCATCACGAGCTCGGTCACAACTACTACTACAACAACTACTACACGCTGCCCGCGCTCTATCAGAACGGCGCGAACGACGGCTTCCATGAAGCGATCGGCGACACGATCGCGCTGTCGATGACGCCGGAGTACATGAAGCAGAAGGGCCTGCTCACGAAGGTCGAGAAGAACGAGAAGGCGACGATCAATCAGCAGATGGATGTCGCGCTCGAGAAGATCGCGTTCTTGCCATTCGGCCTGCTCGTCGACAAGTGGCGCTGGGATGTGTTCAGCGGCAAGGTCAAACCCGACGAGTACAACAAGCACTGGTGGGACCTGAAGCTGAAGTACCAGGGCGTCGCGCCGCCGATCGCGCGCACCGAGGCCGAGTTCGATCCCGGCGCGAAGTACCACATCCCGGCGAACACGCCGTACATGCGGTACTTCCTCGCGGCGGTGCTGCAGTTCCAGTTCCACCGCGCGCTGTGCCAGAAGGCGGGCTTCAAGGGCCCGCTCAACGAATGCTCGATCTACGGCAACAAGGAAGCGGGCGAGGCATTCAAGAAGATGCTCGCGATGGGTGCGAGCAAGCCGTGGCAGGACGCGCTGTTCGAGCTCACGGGTCAGCGCGAGATGGACGCGACCGCGATCCTCGAGTACTTCGCGCCACTGCAGAAGTGGCTCGAAGAGCAGAACAAGGGCCAGCAGTGCGGCTGGTAGTTACGGCGTCGGTACAAGCGGCGGCGTAACTGGTGCCGGTGCGGGCGGGGTTTCGCCCGGCGGCTGCACCGGCACTTCTGTCGTTTGCATGCAGTGAACGATCGCGGCGTCGCGCATGAACACGGCGCCGTGAAATTCGGTGTCGAGGCCGAGCACGACTTGCTCGAGCGCCATCACGGTCGCGCAGTCGCCGTTGCGCGCGGCGATCGCGGCTTGCTTCGTGAGCTGCCAGGCGTCGCGGCGTGACGGCGACACGCGCGGGGCCGCGGCGGCTGCTGCCTCTGCCTTCTGTTGCTCGTACAGCTCGTTGTTGTGACGACGGCACGCTCTGACGTTGATCAGGCCTGAGCGCGCAGACAGCCCCAACAGCCCAGCGGACAGCCCCGAGACGACAGCGCCCTTTACCTGGTCGCTGTTGTCACCCGAGCTATCCATATCGGCCACAAACACGAACGCCGTGATCCCGTACACGACCGCGAAGGCCGCATCGACGAAAGGCGATGCCTCCGATGCATTGCAGGGCTGGTCTGCCGTCTCTGGCTTCGGCCCTTCGGTGAAGACCCACGAACAGCTGCACAGGAGCACCAGCAACAAGCGCATCGTCTGCAACGCTATCGTGGCCGCGCCTCGATTCCAACGACTTACGGCATCGTGACTGGCGCCACTGGTGCCGGTGCGGGCGGGGTTTCGCCCGGCGGCTGCACCGGCACTTCTGTCGTTTGCATGCAGTGAACGATCGCGGCGTCGCGCATGAACACGGTGCCGTGAAACTCGGTGTCGAGGCCGAGCACGACCTGCTCGAGCGCCGCCACCGTCGCGCAGTCGCCGTTGCGCGCGGCGATCGCGGCTTGCTTCGTGAGCTGCCAGGCGTCGCGGCGTGCGCGTGGAATCTCGGGTGGTGCCGCCGCGGCCGCTTGTTGTTGCTCGTACAGCTCGTTGTTGTGACGACGACACGCGCTGACGTTGATCAGGCCCGAGCGCGCAGACAATCCGAACAGCCCTGCGACCAGCCCCGTGATGACAACGCCGGTTACCTGGTCGCCATTGTCACTCGAGCTATCCATATCGGCCACGAACGCGAACGCCGCGATTCCGTACAGGACCGCGAACGTCGCATCGGCAACCGGCGCCGCCTCTGATGCATTGCATGGCTTGTCTGGCGTCTCTGGCTTCGGCCCTTCAGTGAAGATGAGCGAACAGCCACACAGGAGCACCAACAACAAGCGCATCGTTGGAACGCTATCGTGACCGCGCCTCGATTCCTACGACCAGCGCAACCGAATGGTTGCAATGAGCGGCAATGACGCGACGCGAGGCTAGGCCACCTGACACCACGAAAGTCGGCTGACCTGGCAAGGCCATTTGCCGGTCCTCGCGGTGTTGGTCTCAAGTGCGCGTTCTGCCCCGGGTCTGCATCGCGGCCCGCCTGGCATATGCGCTGCAAAACGGTCGGGACAGCAATCCTCGACCGGGAGACTACCAATGAAGAGCTTCAAGAATATCAGCTTCGCTTTCGCACTCGCGCTAGGGGCAGTCACTGTCGCTACTGGCTGCGCCGCCGATTCGCCCGAGCAGGGTGGTGGCGGTGGTGGCGGTGGTGGTGGTGACGGCTCTGGTTCCGACGACGCTCCGCGCCCGATGGACGCGAGCGGCAAATACTCGGTGGTGAGCACGTTCGACATCGCGACGAACGCACCGGGCAAAGTCGGTGAAGTCACCAACGCGTTCATCGCGATGACCGATGGTGCCGCGGATCCCGCCGAATGGATCATCGAGCAGATCATCGCGAAGACCTCGAACAGCACGCTCAAGAGCATCCTGACCTCGGCGAAGCCGTTCGTCGCGGGTTACCTCAACGACCGCCTCCTCGAGATCGCGCCTGACTTCGTCACGACGATCGTGCAGGTTGGAAACGACTTCGGCCAGATGGCGAAGAACTTTGGCCTCAACGAGCAGCTCGATGTCTCGGGCAGCGGCATGGCGTACACGTCGACCGTCAGCGCGCTCGGCGTGCACTTCAAGGTCGACAACGTCGAGAGCGACATCATGTTCGCGGATCACTCGCTCGCGGCCGTCACCGCCGCGAACGTCGCGATCACGCTCGACGCGACTGGCAAGCTCGACATCGGCGAGCACAAGCTGCCGCTGTCGTACGGCAAGGTCCTCCGCCTCGGCCTCGACGAGGTGATCATCCCCGCGGTTGACCCGACGGCGACGAACCTCAACACGCTGCTCGCGCACCTCGTCGACTGCTCGGCAGTCGGCACGGCGATCAACGACGCGCTCGTCGACCAGTTCGGCTTCGGCGGCGGCGCCAGCACCTGGGCCAGCGCGTGCACCGCGGGCCTCGGCCTCGGTTCGCAGGCGATCTACACCAAGATCGATTCGATCGACTCGTCGGCGCTCGAGTTCGGCCTCGTCGGTACGGCGAAGGCTGTCGACTCGAACAAGGACAGCAAGGTCGACACGATTCAGACCGGCAAGTGGACCGGCACTCTGAGCTACGGCAACTCGCCGTCGCCGCTCGCGGCCGCGACGTTCAACGGCACGCGTATGTAGCTTTCGATTCGGCGATGCGGGTGGTGAGCCCGCGCGTCGAGGATGGCTGGCCGGCCGGGGGAATGGTCCCTCGGCCGGTTTTTTTTTCGGCACGCGAACGCCGCAACACGCGTGTAACTGCTTCGAGGTTCAACTGACCTCAGCACGACTGTTAACCCGGCCACGCGACTTGCCGTTGCTCACGATCGGTTGCGTATCTGCTTGATCGATCGGTGTGCACAAAACGAGCAGCGTGGCACACGCGCTGCAAAGTGGTTCGGCCATCATGAAGAACTACAGCCTCTCCTTGACCTCTCTCCTCGCACTCGGCGTCACCGCTGCCGGCTGCGCTGCTGATGCCCCGAATGTCGGCGACGACGACGACGGTGGCGGCAGCGGCTCTGGCTCGGGCTCCGAGACCGTCCCCCTCACCGCCGAAGGCAAATACAAGATGACGTCGACGTTCGACGTCGCCACGAACATGCCCGGCACCGCCGGCGCCGTGATCAACCAGATCATCGACGCCACCGATAGCGCCGACGATCCGACGCACTGGATCCTCGATCAGCTCGTAGCGCAGCTGCCGTCGGGCTCGTTCAAGAACACCGTCCAGCAAGCGATTCCGTTCGTCTCTGGCTACCTCAACGATCGCCTGCTCGACGTCGCGCCTGACTTCGTCGTCACGATCCGCGACATGGGCAACAAGTTCGGCCAGATCGCGCGCAACTTCGGAACGCTCGAAACGCTCGAAGTCGGTGCGAACGGCCAGGCGACCAAGACGGTCACCGGCGTGCACTTCGTCGTCGACCAGCTCGAGCTCGACTACGCGTTCGCCGACTACGGCGTGCAGCCTGTCTCGGTGCCGAGCGTCGTCGTCCAGCTCGAGCCGACCGGCCGCCTCTCGATCGGCGAGCACAAGGTGCCGCTCGCGTACGGCAAGGTGCTCCGCATCGCGCTCGACGAGATGGTGATTCCGATGATCGACCCGTCGGCCGTCACGCTCGAAGACGTGCTCAAGAACGTCGTCAACTGCCACGCGGTTGGCCAGTACACCTACGACGCGCTCGGCATCGGCTCGCCGAGCACGTTCGAGTCGGCCTGCCTCGGCGGTCTAAAGGCCGGCGCGAACGCCATCTACAACCAGATGGGCAAGGTCGACAGCGTCGCGCTCGAGTTCGGCCTCACCGGCATCGCGAAGGGCGTCGACAAGAACCACGACGGCAAGCTCGACCAGATCCAGACCGGCGCGTGGACCGGCACGCTCGCATACGGCGGCGCTGGTGCGCCTCTCGCCGCGGCGAAGTTCGTCGGCGAGCGGATGTAACGCTAGTACATCGATCGTTCGGGCTCGGGCGCACCTCGGTGTCGCTCGAGCTCTGCGTTTACGAAGCCTCCGATCACGAGCGCGATCGTCGACAAGTAAAACCACAGCAGCGTGACGATGACGCTGCCGAACGCGCCGCGGATCAGCTCGGACGACGAGACATAGTCGACGTAGACCGAGAGCCCGTACGAGACGAGCAACAACAGACATGTCGCGATCACCGCCCCCGGCAGGCAGATGTGTCGCAACGGCGCCGGCGGCAGACCGACGACACCGCCGGCATCGGTGTGCTTCTCGGGACCGAGCGGCCGCGGCGAGGGCCCGTAGCGGTAGAGCGCGAGCAGCGTGAGGAACACGATCGCGAGCAGCGCGGGCCAGCGCAGGAGCATCGCGATCGGGATCCAGTTGCGGTTGATCGCGCCGACCAGCGCGGGCAGCACGATGAGCACCGCGAACATCGTGATGATGCCGATGAGGGTCGAGAGTGCCATGGTCACGGACAGCCCGAGCCTGACGATCGGCTTGCGGCGCTCGCGCACGCGGTACGCCCGGTTGAGCGCGTCGATCAGCGAGCGCGCCGATGCACGCGACGAGAAGACGGCGAGCACGATGCTCGTGACGAGCTGGAGGCTCAGCTCGCCGCTACCCCGCGACGCCTGGCGCTTGAGCTGCAGGCCGATGAAGTGGACGACTTCGACCGGCAGCACATGCTGCAGGTTTTCGATCTGTGGCTGGATCTTGGTCGGGTCGGCGACGAGCCCGTAGATCGCGACCGCCGCGGCCAGCGTCGGCACGATCGCGAGGATTGCGAACAGCGCGGTGCCCGCCGCGAGGATCGGCATCTCGCCAAGCAGCGCCGCATGCGCCGCACGCAACCAGCGCGCGAGAACCGTTTCACTGGTCCGCACCCAGTGAGACCATTGGCGCACGAGCTTCACTGCCACTCCCTCGATGCTAACCGCTCCGTGATCGACACGCACTGCCACCTGGACACTGCTGCATTCGATGCCGACCGCGATGCCGTCCTCGCGCGGGCAGCAGCCGCCGGCATCACCGGAATCCTCGTACCCGCGATTCGCCCGGCGACGTGGCAACCGCTGATCGACCTGGCCCGCCAGCGCTCACTCTTGCGTATCGCCCTTGGCGTCCACCCGCAGATCGTGCCGGAGCTTGCCGAGGGCGAGGTGCCGGCAAACTTCGCCGATGCATTGGCGCGCGCGATCGAGGACAGCGGAGCGGTCGCGGTCGGCGAGTGCGGGCTCGACGGCGGCACCGCCGATCAGCCGCGCCAGGAGGAGCTGTTTCGCGCGCACATCCGCGCCGCGCGCGCGACGAAACGCCCGCTCGTCATCCACGTGCTGCGTGCACACGACGCCGCACCGCGCATCCTGCGCGAGGAACGCGCCGACGAGGTTGGTGGCGTCATGCACAGCTACTCCGGTGGCGCGCACCTGGTGCCGATCTATCGCGCGATGAACCTGGCGTTCTCGTTTGCCGGCCCGGTCACCTACCCCAACGCGCGCAAGCCGATCGCCGCCGCGCGCGCGATTCCCGACGACCTCTTGCTCGCCGAGACCGACGCGCCGGACCAGGCGCCGGCTGCGCATCGCGGTGGCCGCTCCGAACCCGCGTATGTCGCGGCTGTGATCGCAGGGTTAGCGGCGGCGCGCGGCGTCTCGCCTCGGGAGATGGCCGAGCTGACCGGTGCAAATGCTCGTCGTGTGTTTGGCGATTTCGGCTAGAGTGCGCCCGATGACGCACCGGCGGTTCGATCGTGCAGCGCGACTTCTCGGCGATGACGGCATCGCGCGACTCGCGCGTTCGACGATCACCGTGTTCGGCGTTGGCGGCGTCGGCTCGTTCGCGGCCGAAGCGCTCGTGCGTAGCGGTGTCGGCCGACTGATCCTCGTCGACTACGATCGGATCTGCGTCACCAACGTCAATCGCCAGATTCACGCGATGAAGGGAACGCTCGGCAAGACGAAGGTCGAAGTGATGGCCGAGCGCCTGCGCCTGATCAATCCCGATGCAACGATCGAAGCGCGTGCCGAGTTTTACGGTCCCGAGACCTCAGCGCGTCTGCTCGTCCCCGAGCCCGACGTGGTGATCGACGCGATCGACAACGTCGCGGCAAAGATGCATCTCATCGCGACGTGCGTGCGCGACCGCCTGCGCATCGTGTCGGCGATGGGCGCCGCCGCCCGCCTCGATCCGACGCAAGTCCGCGTCGCCGATCTCAGCGAGACGCGCGTCGATCCGTTCGCGCGTGACCTGCGCCGCAACCTACGCCGCAAGCATGGCTTCGATTGCTCGCAGCGCACCGGCGTGTGGGCCGTGTTCTCCGACGAGCCACCGCAGCCGCCGGTATCGCTCGCGTACGACGACGGCGCGTTTCGCTGCGTGTGCCCCGGCGGCATGAACGGCGTGAATGACTGCGAGCACAAGAATCGCGTCGAGGGCTCGATCGCGTTCGTGCCGTCGGCGTTCGGCATGACGATGGCGTCCGTCGCCGTCAAGCTGTTGTGCAACCTGCCACTGCCGAAGAGCTGCGATGAACCGACACCAGCCAAGCCTGCGATCCGGCCGGCCCGCTTCGCCGCTCCGTCCTGAGGTGTGGTAACCCAAGCGGCATGATCGAAGTCGGTAACAAAGTTCCCTCCGTCACCATCAAGCAAGCGACGCCCGAAGGCCCCGCTGACGTCAACCCGGCCGAGCTGTTCACGGGCAAGAACGTGATCATGTTCTCGCTGCCCGGCGCGTTCACGCCGACGTGCTCGGCGAAGCACCTGCCCGGCTACGTCAAGGAGCTGCCGCAGCTCAAGGCAAAGGGCGTCGACATGATCGTGTGCCTGTCGGTCAACGACGCGTGGACGATGAAGGCATGGGCCGAGCAGCACGACGCGCTCGGCAAGATCGTGATGCTCGCCGACGGCAACGGCGACTTCTCGAAGGCGCTCGGCATCGAACAGGACCTCGGCAAGGCGCAGATGGGTCTGCGCGCGCGCCGTGGCGTGCTGCACATCAGCGACGGCGTTGTGAAGTCGATCGAGATGGAAGCGCCCGGCAAGTTCGAAGTGTCGAGCGCGGAAGCCTGCCTGCTGAAGCTCTAGACTTCAGATTTCGGGCTGCGGACTTCGGGTTCCAGACGATATGGCCCCTCCTCTCTTTCATCGCCTGTTGATCGCGAATCGCGGCGAAGTCGCGGTTCGTGTCGCGCGCGCGTGCGATGCGCTCGGCATCACGCCGGTCTTCGCGGTGAGCGAAGCCGATCGCGATGCGCCGTATACGCGCGGCCGCGAAGTCGTCGTGCTCGGTCCTGGCCGCGCGGCGCTCAGTTATCTCGATGTCGAGCGCGTCGTGCAGGCGGCCGTGCAGTCGCACTGCACCGCGCTGCACCCGGGCTGGGGCTTTCTCTCCGAGAACCCGCTGCTCGCGACGCTGTGTGCGCAACACGGCGTGACGTTCGTCGGTCCGCCGCCGCACGTGACCGCGATGATGGGCAGCAAGACGCGCGCGAAGGCCGCGATGGTTGCCGCCGGCCTCGACGTGATTCCCGGCAGCAACGGCGTGCTCGCTGACGCCGCCGATGCCAAGCGCGTCGCTACCGCGACCGGATTCCCGGTCCTGTTCAAGGCCGAGAATGGTGGCGGTGGTCGCGGCATGCGCATCGCGCGCTCGCTCGACGAGGTCGAGCGCGTTTATGGCGAGGCACAGGCCGAGGCGCTCGCCGCGTTTGGTGGCGATCGCGTGTTCCTCGAGAAGCTGATCGAGGGCGGCCGCCACGTCGAGATCCAGGTGTTCGCCGATCGCTACGGCCACGCCGTGCACCTCGGCGAGCGCGACTGCACGGTCCAGCGCAATCATCAGAAGTTGATCGAGGAGAGCCCGTCGCCCGCGCTCACCGGCGATCAGCGCCGCGTCGTTTG
>DASUFX010000443.1:0-7383 GCA_036274355.1 Kofleriaceae bacterium
CGCCGTGCCTACTGGGGCCGCCGGGTCTCGCTGCACGTGCTCGAGAACGCGAAGCTCGGCGCATGTCCCGAGGATTGCGGGTTTTGCTCGCAGTCGAACAAGCACGCTAGCCCGGGCGGCGAAGCGCCGATGAAGTCGGTCGAGGAGCTCGTCGATGCGGCGCGCAAGGCGCATGCGGCGCGGGCGAAGCGTTACTGCATGGTCACCGCGACGCGCGGGCCGTCGCAGCGCGACCTCGATACGATCTGTGCGGCTGCGCAGCAGATCAAAGCCGAGATGGACATCGAGCTGTGCGCGTCCCTCGGCATCCTGACCGAAGCGAAGGCGCAGCGGCTCGTCGAAGCCGGCGTCGATCGCTTCAACCACAACCTCGAGACCAGCGAGCGTCACTACGAGAAGATCGTGTCGACGCATACGTGGCGCGATCGCGTCGAAACCGTGCAGATCGCGAAGCGCGCCGGCATGGATACGTGTTGCGGCGGTATCGTCGGCCTCGGCGAGAGCGAGGACGATTTGCTCGACCTCGCGTTCGCGCTGCGCGAGCTCGACGTCGACTCGGTGCCGGTGAACTTCCTCGACGCGCGGCCGGGCACGCCGCTCGCGGGCTACCCGCTCGTCGAGCCGAGCTACGCGCTGCGCGCGCTGTGCATGTTCCGCTTCGTGCATCCGCGCACCGACCTCCGCGTCGCCGGTGGTCGCGAGATCACGCTGCGCGCACTGCAGGCGATGGCGCTGTATCCGGCGAACTCGATCTTCACGCAGGGCTACCTGACGACCGGCGGCGCGACGCCGCATGCCGATCATCAGATGATCCGCGACGCTGGCTTCGAGCTCGAGCTCGCATCGGGCGAAGCGGTGCCGGCGGATCCGGCGGCGGTCGCTCACCTCGCGCGCAAGCCGTCGCTGCCGCAAGTGAGGTCGTGATGAAGCGCGCGCTCGTCCTCGTCGCATTGCTCGCGGCGTGTCGCGGGTCGAAGGCGCCGCCGGAACAGAACAAGACCGCTCAGGGGAGTGGCTCGGCGCAGGGCAGCGGTTCGCAGGCAAAGGATCCGTGGCAGAACGTCGACGCTGGTCCGAAGGTCGCGGAGACCCCAGAGCAGCGCAAGGCGCGCGCCGAGAAGGCGCTCGCGCGCGTCGATGCGATCCAGCCGAAGCTCGCGAAGCTGCGCGGGCTGCCGTTCGAGCATCCGGTGCCGACCGCGTACCAAACGACCGACGATTTCCGTGCGTTCCTGCATCGCGAGATCGCGAAGGAGATGCCGCCGGAGAAATCGGCGAAGGTCTCGGCCGCGTGGCTACACATCGGCCTGTTGCAGAAGCCGATCGATCTTGCGACTGCGTTCGAGCAGACGATGACGACGCAGGCAGCCGCCTACTACGACCCCGCCGCGAAGAAGTTCTTCATGGTGATGGTGCCCGACAGCGACACGCTGCTCGACACGATGTCGGCGCACGAGCTGACGCACGGCCTGCAGGACCAGAACTTCGATCTGACGAAGTACATGGCCGCGAAGCCGCCGCTCGACGACGACGCACAGGTCGCGCGCCAGTTCATCGTCGAAGGCGATGCGACGTTCGCGATGTTCTTGTATATGGCCGCCGACGCGACGAAGTCCGACGCCGCGCAGGCCATGATGATCAAGGTGCTGCGCGGTCAAATCGAACAGTTCGCGAAGATGGATCTCGCCGCGTACGGCGAGATGATGAAACAGCAAGCATCGGCGTTCGAGAACATGGACGCCGATCTCAAGAAGTCGATGGATTCGATCGGTGAGCTGCCGCCGGTCGTCGTCGGTCCGCTGCTCGACTCGTACATGAAGGGCGCGCTCGTCGTGCTGACCGCGTACGACAAGGGCGGCTGGAAGGCCGTCGACGACTTCTACAAGCACTCGCCGGAATCCAGCGAGCAGGTGCTGCATCCGACGACGAAGCTGTTCCCCAAGCGCGAGCACCCGAAGAAGGTGACGCTGCCCAAGCTCGATGGCGAAGTGCTCACCGACAACGTGATGGGCGAGATCCTGTGGAACATCTACTTCTCGCTGTGGCTGCCCGATCAGGCGCAGCAGGCGTCGGAAGGCTGGGGCGGCGATCGCTACACGGTGGTCAAGCGCGCCGACGGTTCGCTGCTCGGTTATCTCGCGACGATCTGGGACACGCCGAAGGACGCGAAGGAATTCGCGGACGCGTACGAGGCGAGCTTCGCGAAGCGGTTCCCGAGCAAGGACCGCAAGCACGTGGTGAAGCTCGACGGCCAGAAGGTGTTCATCCTCGACGGCGATGACGACGCCAAGCTGTTCGAGAAGCTGATCAAAGGCACGAAGTTCTCGTAAGCAGTTTGCGCGAGACGATCCGCCTCGGTCGTGGCATCTGAAGGAGCGTGAGCAACCCGCTCGGTGCAATCGAACGCGAGCTCGAAGGGGAACGCGCGAGTGCGCTCGGCGAAGCCGGCCGCAAGCTCGAAGCCGCGCTCGCGGAGCTCGCACTCGGCGAGACCGAGGACCGCCTCGACGAAGCTGCCATGGCCGCGTGGCACTACATCATCCTCCGCGAGAGCGTGCGGATGTTCGATCACAAGGCGGCGCTCGAGGTGTATCGCGTGCCGGGCAAGGTGCGCGCACGCATCGGCGTGATGAAGAAGCCGGGCTGAGCCTCCTTGCTCGCGATGGGCCGTGGTAGGAGAACGGCCATGCGGATCGATCGCGTCTACACCAAGGGCGGCGATAAGGGCGAAACCTCTCTGATCGGCGGCGAGCGCGTGTCCAAGGCGGATCCGCGGCTCGACTGTTACGGCACGATCGACGAGCTCAACGCGGTGATCGGCTTGCTCACCGAGGCGCTCGCTTCGTCCGCCGCCGGCCCGCACCTGATCCCGATCCTGCGCCGCGTGCAGAACGAGCTGTTCAACCTTGGCTGCGAGCTCGCGACGCCCGATGCCGAGCGCCGCGCGAAGCTGCCGCGCGTCGAGCCGCGTCACATCGAGGCACTCGAGAAGGACATCGACGCGGTCAACGACGACCTCCCGATGCTGAAGTCGTTCGTGCTACCGGGCGGCGGATGGGCCTCGGCATACAGCCACCTCGCACGCACAGTCTGCCGCCGCGCGGAGCGACTCGTCGTCGGGCTTTCGGAAGCCGAAGATATCGGTGGCGAGCTGCCGGTGCAGTACTTGAACCGGTTGTCGGATGCGTTGTTCGTGTGGGGACGGTGGTGCGCGCTCAAGGACGGTAAAGACGAGCCGCTGTGGGATTCGCGCCACACATGAGCTGAGCGGTCACGCGACGTCGTTGCCGACGACGGTCCAGTCGGCATGGCCGTGGCCCTGCGCGATCTTTTCGTCCATCAGCTTCGCGAGTGCCGGCACCATGATCAGCGGCAGGTTCGCGCGCGCCGCTTCCTCCTCCATCAAGCGAGCGTCCTTGCGCGCCATCGCGAGCTCCCACGACGGGTTCTCGTACGCGCGTTCGGTCATTCGCTTGTAGCGCGCCGCGAGCGAGTTACCTGGATTGAAGTTCTCGAACAACGTGCCCGCTTCGCTGGGCGAGACGCCAAACGCCTTCGCGAGCGTGAGGAAGTCGGTGAAGCCGGCGGTGAACGCCATCAGGATCAGGTTGCCGAGCAGCTTGAACGCGGCGGCCTTGTCGACGCGCGGGCCGAGATCGATGAGCTTGCCGGTCATCGGCGCGAGCAACGGCGATACGCGCGCGACGATGTCGCGATCGCCGGAGATCAACATGAGGCCCGTCGACTCGAGCGCCTGCTGCGGGCCCATGAAGACCGGCGCGTGGACGAACGTGATGCCGCGCTCGCGCCAGCTCGTCGTGCGCGCGAGTGCACCGCCCGGCGTGGTCGTCGAATGATCGAAGACGAGCGTGTTCGGCGTGAGGCCGGGTGCCGCTGCCGCGAGCACAGTATCGACCGCCGCATCGTCGGAGACGAGGATGTGGACGCGCTCGGCGCCGCGCACGGCCTCTGCGGCATCGCTCGCGACTGTGATGCCATCGGCGGCGAGTGGTTGCGCCTTCGCGGGCGTACGATTCCATACGCGGACGTCGTGGCCCTTCTTCTTGAACGCGCGCGCAAAACCTGAGCCGAGCAGACCCGTACCGAGGATCGTGATCATGGGCGCAGCCTAGCCCAGCAGCGCATCGATGCGCGGCGGGTCCCATGCATCGATTGCGGCCGCGAGCTCGTACGTATCCGCTCCCGCCCACCGCGTGTCCGCGAGGGCGGGTTCGGCGGGCCGACCGAGTCGGTGAATCGCAGCCGGCTTGCCGAGTGGCACGCGGCGGAGCTCGTCGCGGCCGATCCAGTACGCGACTGCGAGCGCGGGAAGACAGAACAAGTCTGATCGGTCGAGCGCGATCGTGGCGGGCCGGCCGAACGTCGACAGCGCGCCCACGACGGCATCCGAGGCGGTCGGCGATAGCTTGACTGCGATGAAGCCCGCAGCCGTCGCGCCGATGCAGGCGAGCAGGCGACGGCGCGTCAGCGACGGATCGATGCGGGCACCGAGCCGGGCGGCGAGCGCGAGAACGAGGCCGATCGCGGCCGAGAGCACGACCGGTGCGAACGCGAGTCCGGCGATATCCGAGAGCTTGCCGGCGACCGCGTGGAGGGCGCCGTCCCGCCACTGCGCCTTGAGGATCCAGTCGTTGACGACGAGCAGGGCCACGGCTGCGAGCGTGACGGGGTGCATCGCCTCACCGACGGGCAAGGCGGGTTTCTGTGCTCGATCGACGCCGCGCAGCGCTCGCCGCAGCCGCTCCACTCGTATACTCTGCCGGTCGTGTCGGAGTCCGGCAAGCAGTCCGAAAGCGCCAAGCAACTCGCCGAGGCGGAGAAGCAGGCGAAAGAACGTTTCGAGAAGGCGATGACCGAGCTGCGCGAAGGCGCGTATCGGTTTTCATCGCGCGCCCGCGGTCAGTCCGAGCTGATCATCGAGGAGCTGATCGACCCCGAGGGTGACACCGTCGGGTCGCTCGCCGAGGTCGAGGGCGAAGCCGGTGCCCTGGCGCTCGCCCAGTCGCTCGAGCTGATCACGTTCGATACGTGGCTGTTCGGTCAGATCGGCGACAAGGACGCGCTCGATCTCAAGACCGAGGACCACTGGGAAGTGTGGTTCACGTACGGCGCGTGGATCGGCGAGACGATGCGCCGCCGCCACGGTGGCCACTGGCTGCTGATGGGCGACGACCCGCATACGTGGCGCATCGGGTTCTCGAAGATCTTCCTCGAGATCGCGCCGTTCGTGTTCTCCGAGCAGCTGCTTCGCATGGGCTCGGGCGCGACGAAGAAGATGGTCACCGAGATCGAGCGCATCCGGCAGCTCCACGAGGACCAGCGCAAGGCCGACAACGACCAGTCGCTCGATCGCTTCCTCGCCCAGCACTACATCCGGCTGCACACCGTGCCGCTCGGCCAGTGGATGTCGATGGACTTCGCGAACCTCGCGAAGATGTGGAACGAGGAGCCCGTCGAGAAGCTCGTCGCCGAGCTCAAGGAAAAGGGCCCGCGGCTCGGCCCGCAGAACGCACAGATCGTCGAGCAGGTCGTTTCGGCGCTCGCGCGCGCGAAGCAGGATCAGCCGATCGCGAAGCAGACCGGCGATCGCGGTCTGTTCGAGGCGATCGCGCAGATCATCGGCCTACGCCGCGCGACGGCGCCGGTCGCGATCGACATCCTCGAGCGCGTCGTGATGCCGGCGCTGCACGTCGGCATTCCCGAGAAGTTCCCGCCGCTCGACGAGGACGACCTCGCAAACCTACGCAAGGGCATCGAGCTGTTCGCGTTCTTCGTCGAGACCGTGCCGCACAAGTACCAGGCCGACGACGAAGGCTTCCTCGGCACGATCCCGCACGAGCAGCTGACGACGCCGTACGCGGATCGCAACGTGCTCGAGATCGGCAAGGGCGACTGGGTCGTCGTGAACCCTGCGCACTTCATCCCGATGCTGCAGGAGTTCGATCCGCAGAAGCTGCTCGACAAGTACGACGAGTTCGTGACGTACGTGCGCTCGCTGCCCGACGCGCCGAACCGCCGCGACGACGGCCGCATGCTCGCCGAGACCGCGATTCGCGCACTCGCCGATCTCAAGGCCTGCGTCGCGACTGCCGCGCAGAACCAAGACGCGCTGCTGTTCCGCCTGCTGCCGCCGCCGGGCTAGGTGAGTCAAGCCTGTGACGCTTCGGGGCCGCGCAGCGGTAGTGTGATCACGAAGCGCGCGCCGCCGGTCGGTGCTTTGCCGGGCGCGAGCGAGAGCTCGCCGCCGTGCTCGATCGCGATCTTGCGCGCGATCGCGAGGCCGAGGCCGGTGCCGGTCGCCTTCGTCGTGACATAGGGCTCGAAGATCTTGTCGCGGTTCTCGTCGGCGACGCCCTTGCCGTGATCGTCGACCATGATCTGCACGCTGTCGCGACCCGCCTGCCACTCGACGACGACGTTCCCGTCGTTGCCGGCTTCCTGTCCCGCGTGCAGGCCGTTCTCGACGAGGTTCGCGAGCACGCGCTTGAGCAGCAGCTTGTCGGCGCGCACGGTGACCGGCTCGCGCGGCGCCCGCAGCTCGAGCTTCGTCGCAAACGCCGGATCGAGCTTGAGCTCTTCGACGAGGTCGGCGAGCGCGATCGGCGCCTTTTCGACCTTCGGCAGCTGGCCGAGCGTGCGGAACGTGTCGACAAGGCGCCGGAGACTCGCGATCTCTTCCTCGACGATCTCGCGCATGTCCTTGAGCAGTTTCTTGAACCGCTCGTCGTCGCCTTTGTAGGTCGAGACCGTCTGCTGCACCGCGAGCTGGATCGGGGTGAGCGGATTCTTGATCTCGTGCGCGAGCTTGCGCGCGACGTCCTGCCACACGCCCATGCGCTGCAGGTACTCGAGCTGACCGCGCGCGTGCTCGAGGTCGTCGAGCATCGTGTTGAACGCACTGCCGAGCTCCGCCATCTCGTCGCGGCCACGCAGCTCGACGCGCGCGTCGTGATGACCTTCGGAGACGCGGCGTGCGGTCGTGACGAGCGCCTCGATGCGGCGGGTGACGAACGAGCCGGCGAAGATGCCGAACGCGATCGCGGCAAGTGCGGCGAGCGCCATGACGACGAGAAACGCGGTCTGCAGGCCGCCACCGAACGCGGATCGCTCCTGCTGGAACTGCTTGACCGCATCGAGCTTTGTCTTGAGCGTTTGCAGCTCGCTCGACGTGTCGATCACGCGGAACGTGAGGCGCAGACTGCTGCCATTCGGTAGCTGATGATCGACGACCGCGTCGCGCCACTTCGTCTCGGCGGGTTCGACCGGCTTGCTCGCCTCCTCGACCAGCGAGCCGTCGGGGCGCAGCACGGCGATCGCACGCAGGCTCGCTTCCTCGTCGAGGATCTTCTCGAGCGTGATCTC
>DASUFX010000444.1:0-3101 GCA_036274355.1 Kofleriaceae bacterium
TACAAGACCGGCTCGAACGAGACCTGCCGCGTGACCCTGCCGCAGTCGACGACGATCGGCGTGATGGTGAACGGCTACTCGACGAGCTCGACGTTCAAGCTCGTCGGCAAGAAGCTCTAAGCCACTCAGACTGTCTTACCGGCGCGGCCCAAGGGAGCATGGCTCCACGGGCCGCGTCGGCGTTTTCGGCGCATACTCGTCGAGAATCGGCGATAGTGGAGAGGATGAAGCAACTTTTGGTTGCGGCCGCGTTGCTCTGTGCGTGCGGCCCTGGGTTCAAGGGCGCAGAGGACTATCGCAATCCGCGCATTCACGACTTCGCCGGCGATCTCTCGCAGGCATCGCAGAAGCGCGACGTCGGAACGATCCGCGCGATGCTGCGGGATTCGGTGACAGTCGGCGGCCTCTGGTTCGAAGACGTCAGCTGCACGAAGCAATTCGCGTTTCCGAGTGAGGTCAAAGGCCCGCGTCTCGACGAGCTCGCGCGTTGTCTGACCACGCTGCAGCTCGCGGTGAGCGCGCGCAACGATCAGCTGCCCGACGTGCTGTTGTTCACCTACGGCCCCGGTCTCGAGCTCGAAGCGCGCATCATCGAAACGCAGGATGGACCGTGGCTCGCGTGGATCGGTTACGTCGCGCGGCGCGACCTGCAGGACGCACTGCCAACCGTCTCGGCGTCGGCGCTCGAAGCGCTGCGGATCGAGGGAGACTCGCAGGCGCCGCTTGCCGGTCCGGGCGCGTTCGACGAGCTCACCGTCCTCAAGGCGGCATACGCGTGGATGAAGGTCTGCATCGACGCGAACGGGGTCGTGACCGGCGCGCACGTTCGCGAGGCAAGCTCGCCGCACGCTGCGCGTACGTTCGGTGCGGCGATCCAGACGTGGAAGTTTCGCCCGTTCATGCTCGGCAGTCAGCCGGCGCCGGTTTGCTCGATGGTGCGCATGTTCTACCCGACCGACAAAACGCCCGATCGCGAGACTCTGCCATTGCCGGTCCCAGAAGGCCCCGGCGATGTTGTCAACGTGCCGTCGGTCATGCTCGGCAAACGCACTGCGGGGCGCATCAATCTCTCGCCCGATGACATCGATAAAGTGCGCATCCAGAAGTCGCGGGTGCGAAAGCTGATCGCGGCGCTGCACTACTGCCTCGACGTCAATGGCCACGTCTCGCGCGTTCGACTCATTCGCTCGAGTGGCCTTCCTCACTATGACGACAAGCTCGTCAAGGCCGCCGAAGGCTGGGCGTTCGCTCCGTTTCTCGACGAGGGCAAGCCGGTCGTCGTGTGCTCGACGACGCACTTCGTCTACACGCAGAAGTAGCCCTACGTACCTGGGGCTTTGCGACGAGCACGAACCTGCACGTTCAAGCTCGACAAACGTTAGCCTTTGAGCGAGCGGCCGATCGAGCGTGGCGTGATCTTCTGCCAGAACGCGAGCAAGAAGCCGGTCACGACGAACGACGTCGCGGCGACGATCACCATGCGCATCTTGTCGCTCTCGTGCGCGAGCAGATGGCGGACGACGAGGCCGGCAACATAGCCGCCGAGGCAGCAACCGACGATGCCCCACGCCGCGCGGAGGTACTGGCCGATCGGTAGATCGATCGCTTTGACGACGAGGTAACAGAGCGCGGCGAACGCAATCGGATAGCCGACGGCCCAGCCGACCGCGACCGATAGAAAGTTGATGCGGTCGCCGAGCACGTTCGCCGCGACGACGAACATGCCTGGCACGACGAACGTCGCGATCACCATGTAGCGGAGCGTGCGCTCGGGATGGCCGATGCCATCGAGGAGCGGCGGGCCGAGAAAGCCGAGAGCGCGCAGCAAGCCGACGAGGCAAAGGATGTGCGCCGCATTGACGACGTACGGCACGTCGTTGAGCGTCCATTTGTCGCCGACGTAGAACACGCGCAGGAACTCGGGCAGCACGAGCGCGATCAGCACGATGAACGGCAGCACCGCGATCAGGTTGAGCCGCGTGAACTTGATGAACTGATCGACGAGCATGGGCGGATCGTCGCGTAGGCGCGCAAACGTCGGGAACGCGACATCGATGACGACGTTCGCGATCGTCTTGACCGGCTCGAGGACGAAGAAGTAGGCGCCGGCGTAGATGCCGTTCGCCCACGCGCCGAAGTAGTAGCCGACGATCGGATAGTCGAGGTTCGTGTAGAGCTGGTAGAGGACCTGGCTCGCGGCGGTGCGCAGGCCGAACTTGATGTACTGCGTGACCTCGCGCGGCCTGAACAAGAAGCGCGGCAGGAACGGATGGCGGATCTGCATGATCACGCCGAACACGAACGCGCGAGTCAGCGCGGCGAGCGTGAAGCACCAGATCGTGAAGCCGAGCCACGCGAACACGCAGCGCGCGACGGATTCGGCGAGGTGCGCGAGCACCCGCGCGATCGCGATCTCGTTGAAGCGGAGCTCCTTGCGCAGCAGCGCGAACGGAATCGCGTAGACGTTCTGAAAGACGAGCTTGCCCCCGTACGCCACGAGCAACCAGCCGACGATCGGGTGATCGACGATGTGGCCATACAGTGGGCCGAGCACGAGCAGGACCAGGAACAGCCCGCTCGAGATCAGCATGTTGAACCAGAACACCGTCGAGACGCGCTCGGGCGTGTGATCGTCACGCTGGATCAACGACGACGTCACGCCGAGGTCAGCGGCGGTATCGAGCATCGTGTAGAACGGGAACGCGAGCGCCGCGATGCCCCAATCGGCGACGGGCACCCACAGCGCCATCACGAGCATCACCGAGACGATGTCGGCGATCGCAATGATCGCTTGTGCGCCGGCGGCCCACGCGACTCCGCGTGCAACCTTCGTTGAGAGGCCAGGGCCTGCGCCCGACGACACCAGACCGCTGATACCACGTGGCGCGCGCGGGCGCTTGCCATGCTAGCGTCACGCCGCTTGAGCGAACGCCAGGTCCAGGTCACGCCGGAGCACTACGACTTCGAGCGTTATGACGACGCCGAACGCTGGATGTCGTACTGGCACCAGCTCCGCGCGGTGCTGTCGGTGCGGCCGAAGACCGTGCTCGAGATCGGGCCGGGTTCCGGAGTTTTCCGGAATTACCTGCGGGCGAAGGGCA
>DASUFX010000445.1:0-3233 GCA_036274355.1 Kofleriaceae bacterium
TTGCGATCGGTGCGCAACCACAGCTGGTGCGCCCATGGAACGCCCGTCGCGTAGATGCGCATGCGCACGCGGAGTTGATCGAGCGGCGTCCATAGCGCGGCCCGCGCGTCGGCAGCTGCGCGGCACGATGCCTCGAGCCGATGGGGTGCCGGCGAGCGAATCAGCGCGACGCTCGCGATGCTCGCGAGTAGTGCGAGCGTTGCGCTCGCGATCACGAGACGCCGCGTGCGCCGTGTGCGTCGATCAGGATCGAGCGCATGCACGAGCGCACTCATCGATGCAAAGCGTTCCGTCGGATCCTGTGCGGTGCCGCGAGCGATCGCGCGGTCGAGCCAGGCCGGCCGTGCACGGTTGCCAAGTGCGGCGAGCAGTGCGGAGCACATGCTGTATTGGTCGGTCGCCGGGCCAACGTCGCCGCCGTCCCATTGCTCGGGCGACATGAACGCGGGCGTGCCGAGCACTGCGCCGTCCTGCGTGATGCGTCCCGCCGGATCGGGAAGCACGCCATCGTGCGACGGTGCACGACCCGCGAGCCCGAAGTCGACGACCTTCGGCTGGCCGTCGCTGGTCACGAGCACGTTGTCGGGCTTGACGTCGCGGTGCACGACACCGGCGCGATGCGCAGCTGCCAGGCCGCGGCCGATCGCGACGAACATCGATGTGATCGCACGCCACGTGCGCGGCGCGCTATCGAGCCACGCTGTCAGTGTGTTGCCCTCGACCAGCTCCATCGCGATGTACACGCGATCGCCATCGCTGCCGGCGTCGTAGACGGTGACGATGTTGGGGTGCGTGAGCCGCGCGAGCGTGCGGCCCTCGCGTAACAAGCGGCCGACCGCATCGCAACGCGCGAGCTCGGGATGGACTAGCTTGAGCGCGACGCGCCGATCGAGCTCGGGATCGTGCGCGACGTAGACACTGCCCATACCGCCCGAGCCAAGTCGCGATTCGATCCGGTAACGCGCGATGCGTTTCGGATCGTCGCCTGGCGCCGACGGCGGGCGCTCGAACGACGTGGTGCGTGCGAGCTCCGCGATCAGCTCTCGGCATGCGCTACAGGCATCGGCATGCTCTTCGACCTCGTCGCGCTCGGTAGGATCGAGGCGCCGCTCGACGTAATCGAGCATCAGGTTCGTCGAGGGGCATGCCATACTCGATCAGGATGGCGACGGAGTCGGCGGACCTCCATACCGAGGATCTGACATGGGCTCGCGCATTGGCCGGCGGCGACCGGGACGCGTTAGATCGCTACGAGTCGGAGCTAGTGCCGTTGATCGACGCACAGCTGAAGCGCCGCGGGTTTACGGCCGATCAGATCGCGGAAGTGCAACAGACATTGCGTGCGCGCTTCTTCGTCGGCGACGCCGAAGGCCCGGCGATCACTGGTTATGCCGGGCGTGGCCGGCTGCGCAGCTGGGTGCTCGTCGCGGCGCTCCGCGAAGCGGTGCGTCAACGCCAACGCTTCGCGCCCGAGCTATCGACAGACGACGACGGGATGTTCGATCTCGCCGAGCGCGCCGAGGTGTTTGCCCAGGAGGGCACGCACAAGGATCTGTATCGCAACGTGTTTCGCGATGCGTTCCGCAAGGTATTGGGCGAGCTGGTCGCGCGCGATCGGAACCTGTTGCGACTGCACGTGATCGACGAGCTGACCATCGACGAGATCGGCACGTTGCATGGCGTGCACCGGGCGACCGCAGCGCGCTGGCTGGATCGCGTCCGCGAACATGTCGCGCTAGGCGTGCGCCGAGAGGTCGCGCGCGAGCTCGGCACTGACATGTTCGAGGCATCGGAGCTGATGCAGTGGGTCAAGAGCAGGATCGAGCTGTCGCTGAGCGGACTTGCCAGTCGCTGAAGAAATCGTGCGACTGATCCCGCGCGCTCGTTCTTACGAGCATGACCAAGCCATTCCTGCTTCTGTCGTGCATCCATGCTGCCTGTGTCGTCGGAATTGGAGACGCGCCAGACCCACCCGAGCCGCCCGACGGACCGGCGTGCAGCGACCCGCGTTACGACGACGGCGTTTGCAACACGAACCTCGCCTGCGACGCGCCCGACATCGACTGCTTCCGCACGTTCGCCGACGACGCGGCCGCAACACTCTGGTACGTCGAACGCGAAGCCCGCAAGGCACAGGCAGAAGACCACCCGCCGCGCGCACTTCTCCCGCCGTCCGATCCGCGCTTCGTGCAGATGCGCGCGCTGCTCGACACCGCGTGGCAAGCGTTCGCGAAGGCGCGACCGGTCGGCAAGCTCGTCGAGTATCGACCCGCGCTCGTCGTGATCGAGGACGGCGAGGCGAACGCATTCGTGTCGGCCGAATCGGCAACGCAGCGTCAGGTCTTCGCGGTGATGGTGCAAACCGGGCTGCAAGCGGCGCCGCTGCCCGAAGACGCGCGCCTCGGCGTGCTGCTTCACGAGCTAGAGCACATCGTCGGCACCCACGGCATTCCGGGCGTCGACGAGGATCTGCGCAGGCACTACGTCGCCGCCGGCAGTGAACCGATCGGCCGCCAGCAAGCCGACGATCCGATCGTCCACGACGCGATCGAACGCTGGCTCGAGATGGCCGATGACGTCGGCCCCTACTCCGCCTCCGAGCTCGGCGCGTTCCCGTACCGCGGGACCCTGTGGGACCTGCTCGACATGCTCGTCGATGGCGGCATGCGGAACGATCCGGTCCATTGTCAAAACGCCGCCCAGCTGATCAGCTCGTTGCGCAGTGCGCTCGCGAGCTCGCGTGACGCGCTCGGTGGACAGCTCACGCTTGATCTCTCTCAGATGCCGGTGCGAGTGCGCGATTCGCTCGTCGCGCTCCGCGACGAGTGCATGCCGGGCGTGACCACCTCGTTTGTCGAATCGCTCGCGCGGCTGTTCGGCACGACGCCCGCCGACATTACCCAATCGATGACCGACCACGATCTGCAGCTCGTCACCGGCAAGCACGTCGTCGATGCACTCGCCACGCTCGCGACCGACCGCCGCACCAGGATGCGCACGCTCGAGCACTCAGTTCCTCAAAGTCGCCCGTGGTCGTTGGCGCGTTACTTCTCCACCGAAGAAGACGCCGACGATGTCGCGGTGATGGTACTGCGCGCGGCCGGGCGCGACGCGGAGAGCTACTCGGCCGCGGCGGTGTCGCTTGTCGCGAAGGACGGAAGTGCCGCCGAAGCACGCTGCAAGTCTCTACTCGCCGCCGGCACGGTGCCTCCGTATGGCGTCGACCTGACCAA
>DASUFX010000446.1:0-4498 GCA_036274355.1 Kofleriaceae bacterium
GCACATGCCCATGCCGCCAATGCCGACGAAGTGGATCTTAGTGTCGTGTTTGCGAAACATGGGCCTTGTGGGATCAACGCCGAATTGGGCGAGATTATGTCGTTCCGAGCTTGATACCAGATTCTCCGGGGCGGCGGATACGCGGCGAATCTCTCAGTCGTCGCGCTTAGCTACGCCGCTTACTTCGCCGCCTTCACCCAATCCTCGGTATCGACCGTCGACAACGGGTCGACCGCGAGCTTGTGCGTCGCGATCGTCGCGGGCTGGCCAAGCACCTTGGTCGTGAGCTCGAACGCCTTGCGGAATACCTGATCGTGCGGCGTGTTCGCCGGCATCTGTTCGTCTAGCACTTGCTTGCCGCGGACCGCGACCGCATGCGCGGCGCCCTTTTCGAAGAACACGCCGCTGATCACGACGCGCAGCGCTTCGTCGCCGCCGCACAGCACGTTGCGCCACTCCCTGCCGTCCGGCTTCGACGGTTGCGGTGGCCGATCCCACGACCTCGCGACGCGCTCCATGTACGCGCGCGCCTTCGCGGTCCACGCCTTCGCCGTCATCATCGGCCTGTCGCCGGCGGCGAATTGTTCGTCCATCCACACCGTGACCCACGGCACGCGACTGCCGTCGGCGAGCAACAAGGCACCGGTATCCGATGGCACCGTCGGGGCCGGCAACTCGGCAACGACACACAGTGCCGCGAGCTGATCGCGATCGACATGCGTGAACACCGGATCGGTGTCGCACTTGGTGGCGACCGGCTTCGCAGACGTCTCCGGCACAGGCGCGTTCTGCGTTGGCGGACAGTCTTTGCCTTTGCAGCCGAGCACGGCCGCAGCGACGATCACGAATGCAGCTTTCATCGCACGCACTATACGCGCGATCGCGTCTTACATCGGGCAGCCAGGTGCTCCAGTCGGCTGGCCGTTCTGCGTGCACGGCGCGCACTTGTAGTTCGACTGGCAGTTGCCGCGCGCGAGCGCGATGCCCTGGATGCCGAAGCTGAAGCAGTCCGAGAGGCACACGCCGGTGTAATTGCCGAGGACGAGGCTGTTCGCGCTGCAGGTCGGGATCGGTTGGTTCAGGAGGATCTGATCCGGCACGCACAGGTTCGTGTCAGTGCAGCTGTCTTGATCGAGGTTGTCTTCTTGCGCGTCAGGAATCGCGCTCGAAGGCACGCAGTGCGCGCGCATGTCGCAGCACTGCGCGAACGTCACCGCTGGCTTCGTCGGTCCCGTGTCGCACGACAGGTTGCACGCGCCGGTCGACATGCCGGTGATCGGGTCGTAGCAAGGCGTGCAGCGCTCGCTCGCCGCGCACGTGTCTTGGGGCAGCAGCGCTTCCTGTGCCTTGACGTCGGGCAGCACGCGCGAGAGGCAGCGACCTTCCGCACCACCGACCGACGTACACGACGGCGCCGTGAATTTGCCGCCGGTCTTGATGAAGATGTCCGGCACGCACAGCTTGCTCTGATCGGTGCACTTCGCGAGGCGCGACGACTGCGCGGGATCGGTGATGAGCGCGGCGTCGAGACAGTGCGCGTCGGGGCCGCATGACGTCAGCGCTGTGGGATCGATGACAGCCGGGCAGTTCGGTTCGTAGTTGCACGTGTTCGGATCGTCGCAGCTCGTGACCTGGCCGCCGCCGCCGCTGCCGCCGCCCTCGCCGACGCACGTCGCGAGCTCGAGCAGATCGCACGCGTGGGTGGGCATGTTGTCGAGTGGGCTGATGCACGGCACGCACAGCTCGTCCGCGCCGGTGCACGTCTCCTTGCGCAAGAGGCCGGCGTTCTCGGCAACCTGCGGGATGCAGCGCGAGAGGCACACGCCCGATCCACCAAATGCCATGCACTGCTGCGGCGGCTCCGACGCGCCGGTGGCGAGGAAGCTGTCGGGAATGCAGTAGCCGCCCGAGTCGCACTTCGCGACGAACGCCTGCAGCTCGCTCGGCACGCGGCCGTCGTCGAGGCAGTGCGCCTGACCGGCTTCGGCTTGGCAGCACGTGGTCATCGCGCTGACCTCCGACTGCGACATCGGCTTGCCGAGCGGACCCTCGCAGGCGTCCTCGCCGCCGTCGCCAGAAACGCCGGCCTGACAACCTAACAGCGCGATCGTGCACAACGAGAGGAGGGCGGCCCGCATGGTGCCGCGACGGGTTTCACGTTCCGCGCCAGTTCTTGACGACCGGTCAACAGGCACTTCCCCGTCGACGCGGGGGGAAGCCTCACCCGCTCTGGAACCTAGAGGTGCCCGCTCGCCCAGTCGATCACGGCGGCGGCCGCGCCGGGCTTCGCGAGCGACTTCATTGCCGCGCCCATCTCTGCGCGCTTGCTCGGATCTGCGAGTAGCGGACGCAGTGCGTCGACGAGCTTCTCGGCGGTCAGGTCCGACTGCCTGAACATCAACGCAGCTCCCTTGTCGGCCATCTCGCGTGCGTTGAGCTCCTGGTGATTGTCGGCCGCGAACGGGTACGGGATGAAGATGGCCGGCTTACCCGCGATCGCGAGCTCGGCAACCGTCGTTGCACCGGCGCGGCCGATGATCAGGTCCGCGTGCTGATAGGCGGCCGCCATGTCCCTGATGAACGCACGGCAATCGGCGGTGATGCCGGCCTCGCGATAGCGTCCGGTCGTCGGCTCGAGATCCTTTTCGCCGGTCTGATGTGTGATCGCGATCGACGATTCCTTGGCGAGCACGACGAGCGCTTTCGACGCGAGCTCGTTCACCGCGACCGCGCCTTGCGACCCGCCGACGACGAGTACGTTGACCGCGGCGCGGGTCTCAGGGGAAGCGGCGAGCAGCTTCTGCACGAGATCGCGGCGCACCGGGTTGCCGCTCATCACGATCTTCTTCGTATTGAAGAAGCGCTTGCTCTCGTCGAACGAGAGGAACACGCGGCGCACGAGCTTGCCGAGCATCTTGTTCGTGAGGCCCGGGATCGAGTTCTGCTCGCAGATCGCGGTCGGGATGCCGCGCAGCTTCGCGGCGAGCACGACAGGCCCGGATGCGTAGCCACCGACGCCGATCACGGCATCGGGTTTGAACTGCTTGACGATGCGGCGCGCTTGCCAGTACGCGCGCGGGAGTCGGAACAGGCCCTTCACCGCGCCCGCTGCACCGACGGTCTTGAGTCCCGAAACCTCGATGAATTCGAGATCCCAGCCGAGGTCGGGCAGAACACGCGCCTCGATGCCGCGTCGCGTGCCGACGAACTTGATCGCAGCATCGGGCTCGCGCGCGCGCAGCTCCTCGGCGATCGCGACGCCGGGGAACAAGTGGCCGCCGGTGCCGCCGCCTGCGATCAATAGTTTCATGACGCTGCAGTCATAACGCGAACGCGGACCCGTTTCTTCCGTGCGGATGGGTCACGTTGCGTCGCTGCGCGACTCGTCGCGCGCTCCGGACGCCTGCCGACGTTCAGCACGAGCCCGACGAGGAACAACGTGATCACGAGCGAGCTGCCGCCGTAGCTGACGAGCGGCAGCGTGATGCCCTTGTTCGGGACGATGCCGAGCACGACGCCGACGTTGAACAGCGCCTGCACGCCGAAGAGGAGCGTGATGCCGAATGCGAGGTAGCCACCGAACACGTCGCGTGCGCCGAGCGCCGCGCGAATGCCGCGCCACACGAGGATCGCGAACAGCAGCAGCACGAGCGCGATGCCGAACCAGCCCAGCTCTTCGCCGATCGGCGCCATGATGAAGTCGTTGTGCGCCATCGGCATGTAACCGAGCGTCTGATGACCGTCACCGAGACCCGCGCCGGTGAGACCGCCCGAGCCGATCGCGAGTCGCGCCTGCAGGTACTGATACGCCTCGGTGTTCGCGAACGCTTCGGGATTGAAGTACGCGAGGAAGCGATGCATGCGCCACGGCGTGCCGACGACGAGGTGATACGCGACCGGCGCCGCACCGAGCACCGCGAGCAGGATGTACGAGACGCGGGTGCCCGCCATGAACAGCATGCCGAGCGTCGTCATGCCGAGCACGACCGACGAGCCGAGGTCCGGCTGCAAGAGGAGCAGGCCCATCATCACGCCGCACACGACGAGGTGCGGAACGAAGCCGACGGTGAATGTCTTCACGCGGTCCGCTTTGCGGCCGAGCGAGTACGCGAGGTACGTGACGAGTGCGAGCTTCGCGATCTCGACGGGTTGGAACGTGAGCGGACCGAGCGGAATCCACCGCTTCGCACCGTTCTTCGCAGGCATGCCGAGCGCGGCGGCGAGGCACACGATCGAGATCAGCAGTAGCGGATACGTCCAGCCGCGCAGCTTGCGATAGTCGATGCGCGAGCCGAGCCAGAGCGCGAAGCCGCCGATCGCGACGTACATGATCTGGCGCTGCAAGTAATGCGAGGAGCTGCCGAACTGCGTCAGCGACTCGGCCGCAGTTGCCGAGTAGATCTCGATCGTGCCGACGCCGAGCAGCGCGAGCACCGCAGCGAGCAGCATGAGATCGTAGGCGCGTTCCGGAAGCGTCGCGCTTGGATGTTGCACCGCG
>DASUFX010000447.1:0-5519 GCA_036274355.1 Kofleriaceae bacterium
GACGGTGCGGCGGGCAGGGCCGGCCGCGGGAATCGCGAGCACCGCCGCCGCCGCGATGACGACCGGTCCGCGCAGCGGCAGGATGCGGGCGATTTCCCATTCGCGTACGGCCCACACCGCAGCGGCCGCAACGACGATCACGCCGATCGCGACGATCGGCGCCCATGGCGACGCGATCAACGGCACGCGCGGAGCGAGCGCGCGCAAGCCCTCTTCGACGACACGCGCGATGACGAACATCAGCACGACCGCGACGCCGAGCGCGACCAGCGCTGCCGCGATCACCGAGAGCGTCGCGAGGCCGAGCGCGTGGCTCTTCACGACGACCGGCGTCATCACGCGATACGCCACGTAGATCGCGACGCCGACCAGCGGCAGCCCGGTGAGCACGAACGACAGGCCGATCACGGCCTCGCGCGGATCGTTCGCGCGTCGCGTCTGGTGCTCCTGCCAGCCAAACCGGATCAGATCACCGAGCCGCGTGTACCGGGACAGCACGAGCACGCCCACCGCGGCGAACAGCCCCGCCAGCGCGAGTGCGGCCCCGAGTGACAGGCCGGTGTACAGAACGAATCGTAGACGCGCGGCCGCGCCCGGCACGAATTGCGCCGCCGGAGCCCACGACCACACGGAATCGATGAGCCCGGCCGCAAATCCGGCGATCAGGCCGGTGAGCGCACCCGTAGCAAGCACGTCCCCGAGTGGGCGTCGCGGGCTGGCTTCCATCGATCCCCGTCACATTAGCACCCGCGGTATGGTCTCCGCGATGTCCGCCGATCGCCTGCGCTGGCTCCTGTTGGGAGTAGCCGCCGTCGGGCTCGTCGTGCATTCGTTCCAGTACAACTTCATCACGGACGACGCCTATATCTCGTTCGTCTATTCACGGAACTTCGCTGACCACGGCGAGCTCGTGTTCAACCTCGGCCAGTACGTCGAGGGCTATACGAACTTTTTGTGGACGATCCTCATCGGGCTCGGCATGAAGGCCGGCCTCGACGCCGACCTCGTCGCAAAGATCCTCGGTGCGGTGTTCGCGGTCGTCACGCTCTACGTGACCTGTCTCACCGTCGAGCGTGCGCTCGGCCGCAAGACGCCATGGGCGACCGTGCCGGCGCTGTTGCTCGCCGCGTCGTCGGGGTTCGCATGCTGGACGTCGGGCGGTCTCGAGACCCAGCTGTTCACGATGCTGGTCATCATCGCTCTCGACGGCCTCGTCGCCGCCGAGGACGTCGTTCCCGCCGGCCGGAGTGAATCCGGCCGGCTCCATCCTGGGGGTGAATCCGCGCTGTACCGCACTGGCATCGCGCTCGCGCTCGCGGCGATGACGCGTCCCGAGGGCCTGCTCGTCGCAGCCGTGTTCGGGTTCGTGCGCATCGCCTGTAACCTCCTCTCGAAGCGCCGGTTCATCGGCATGCCCGAGATCTTCGCCGCGATCCTGTTCCTGTCGCTGTGGGCCCCGTGGTTCGCGTGGCGCTACTGGTACTACGGCTATCCGTTCCCGAACACCTACTACGTCAAAGCAACTGGCCCGTGGGCCAATAAAGGCATGGCGAAGGAGATGTACCAGCACGGCGCCTACTACATCTGGGTGTGGCTCAAGCAGACGAAGCTGCTCTATGCCCTACCGATCGCCGGCCTCGGCCTGATGGCAGCGCGGCCGCGCACGCCGCGCTTCGCGCTCGGTCTCACGTGCGCGCTGCTCGCCGCCGTCTACATCCCGTACACGATCTCCGTCGGCGGCGACTTCATGGGGCTGCACCGCTTCATCATGCCGCTGTTCGTGATCGCCGCGATCGCCATCGCGCTCGGGCTCGAGTGGCTCATCGGTCGCCTGCCCGAGCACATGCGCACGTACGCGGGTCCCGCCGCGGTGGTCGCGGTCGTCGGCGCATTTGCCGCCTCGCAGATCCAGCTCACGAAGAAGAGCCTCGAGTGGGGCAACTTCAAAGCCGACCGCGGCATCATCGACACGCCGGCGTTCCTCATCGCCTACACCGAGGATCGCGCGACGATCGGCAACGCGATGCAGAGCTGTTTTCACCCCGACGACTTCTCGATCGTCGGCGGCGCCGGCGCGCAGCCGTACTTCGGGAACATGCGCTCGATCGACGTGTTCGGCCTCGTCTCCGCCCGGGTCGCGCACGAGGAGCCGCGCATTCGCGCGCGCGCCGGTCACACGAAGTTCGCCTCCGACACGCTGCTCGCGCAGTACGACCCGACGTTCGTGTTCTCCTGCTATTCGATCCACCCCAACCCGTTCCGGCCCTCGCTCAACTGCAATCCGAGCTTCTGGCTCGCGCGTGGCTACGAGCAGGTCACGATGTGGATCCCGGGCCTCAGGCAGCTCGGCGAGCCCTTCACGTACTACACGTTCCTCGCGAAGAAAGCGCGCAACTTCCAGTGCCCCGGGCGCGTGAACTAGTCGCGAAATTCTGGGGAGTGATTCCGGCCGCGCTCGTCGTCGGGCTGTTCGCGTTGCGCGCGTGCACGGCAACCCCGCCGCTCGACAACCTGCGTATCGTCGCGGCCGACCCGGTCAACGATCCGCCGGGCACCGTCGCGCGCGAAGGCTCGCTCTACATCGCGCGCGGTGGCCCGGTCATCATCTCGTTTCAGTCGGCGTCGCCAGGCCGTCTCGTGCTCGGCACGCTCGGCAGCTCGTCCTACAAGCAGCTGCACGGCGTCGCGCCAAAGGAGCGCATCGTGTTGCCGGCGGGGCCGATCGCGATTCGCTTCGCGGGCCCGCCCGTCGCTCGACTGCTCTGGAGCCCGGTCGGCCGCCGGGGCGATCTCGAGTACGTGCCGGCATCGTCGCTGTCACCCGAGCCGCCCGAGCGCGCGCAGTTCGGCGCAGGCGCGGGTGCCGCGATCAGCGACGGCGTGATCTCGCTCGCGCTGCTGCTCGTGCTCGTCGGTACGCTGCTGATGCTCGCGCGTCATCGCCTGCGCGAGGTCAAACGCGAGACCTGGCTCGCGATGGGCGCGGTGTTCATCGCCGCGTGCGTCATCCGCTGGATCGGCCTTCACGCGTTCGGCCAGACCTGGGACGAAGACGTCAACTGGAGCTCGGGCCGCAACTACGTCACGAACATTCTCTCGCTCGATCTGTCGCCGCTGTCGTGGATCTGGAACTACCAGCACCCGCCGGTGATGAAGTACCTCGAAGGCATCGGCGCGCAATTCGCAGACGGCTACGGCCCGGCGCGCGCACTCTCCGCGATCTGGGTCGCGCTCGGCTGCGCGTTCCTCGTCCCGATCGGCGCGCGGCTCTACAGCTTCCGCGTTGGCGTCCTCGCCGCGATCATCGCCGCGCTCCTTCCGCCGCTCGTCGCACACGGCCAGATCGTCGGCCACGAAGCGCCGACGGTTCTCTGGTGGTCGCTCGGCATCTTGCTCGCGCTCACCATCCACGACGGCGAGCCGTCGCTGCGCACGCTGCGCATCCGGCTCGTCTGGCTCGGCGTCGTGATCGGCATCGCGGTCGCGTCGCGATTCGTCAACGGCCTGCTCGGCGTGCTCGTCCTCGTGATCGTCGCCGAACGTGCGCCTGCGAAGCGCGCGCTGCGCACCGCGATCGAGGGCGCCGCGATCATGCCGATCGTTGCCGCGCTCACGCTCTACGCGGTATGGCCGCGGCTGTGGACCCATCCGTTCTCGTCGCTCGACGAGTCGCTCGCCAAGCTGACCCAGCCGCATTCGCCCGAGCCATTCCTCGGCGCGATCACGAGCACGCCGGGCCCGCACTACTTCCTGATCTATCTACTTGCGACGCTGCCGCTCGGCATCCTCGCCGGCGTCATCGCGTACTGCGTGCGTGCAGCCCGCGAACGCAACCGCGCCGCGCTCGTCATCGCCGCATGGTTCATCATTCCGATGGCGGTCATCGCCTCACCGGTTCGTCAGGATGGGGTGCGCTACGTGATGCCGTGCGTCCTCGCGCTCGCGGTCGCGGGCGCCGCCGGCTGGGACTTTCTCGTCACGCTCCTCGAGTCACGCGTGCGTCGCGCATTCGCGATCGCGACCGGCGTCATCACGGTCTACCTCGCGATCACGCTCGCGATCGTCCATCCGTACTACCTCGATTACTTCGGCGAGCAGGTCGGCGGTGCGGGTACGGTCGCGCGCAATCACTTGTTCGAGACCGCGTGGTGGGGCGAAGGCGTCGGTCCCGCCGTCGACTACGTTAACGAGCACGCGGCGAAAGACGCGAAGGTCTACCGAAACTGCATCGAGCCAGCGCACCTCGCGTGGTTTCGCGAGGATCTGTGGCTGCCGATGACGAACGACACCGCGTCGGCCGACTGGATCGTCGCGTACTCGCAGCAGTCACGGCGCTGCAACGTGCCCGACGGCTTCAAGCGCGTGTTCATCGTCGACGTCCAGGGCGCGACGCTCGCCGAAGTCTGGCAGCGCTGAACGCGGCCGGGTACGTCGCAGCGTGCCGATGTGCCAAGAAACGAGCGAGGGTCTGCACGCAATGACGTTGGCTACGCCCGATGACGTAGCTGCGGGGCCTGCTGACAGCAGCCCGCTTATGGTCGGCGTCGTCAGCAGGTTCGGGAATCAGAACGCGAACACAGTGCTCGCGCGAACATCTAGCGCACTGCAGTTACGAGACGTCCGGGAGACGAATGCGGTCGGCTGTCGTGCAGCGTCCGGGCGTGGGCGCTCTGCGCGGCACCACCGCCTGCCGAGAACACGTTCGCAACTGCGGGGCACCACCCTCCCGGGCGGGTTTCTTAGATCGACGTCGCGACGGCGCCGCGTAGAGCGCGACCGCTCCGCTGCAGCGATCATCGGCGCGGATTCTGATCGATGTCGCTGTGATCTGCGTTCACTGGCGCCGTCTCGCTTTTTGCACTCTGTTGGGTCTGTGAGGAGCCAAAACAGTATCTAAAATGACCAGTGTAAAAATATCGGCGATTTCATATTGACGATTTCCAGTCGGGTTGTTATCGGTTGTGAACCATGGCGCGTGTCCGCAAACGCCACCTCCAACAGGAGATGTTCGACAGCCGCGGCAAGCCGAAGGGCCGCGGTGGCAAACGGCGCGGCGCGGGTCGCAAGCCAAAGGGCAAACGTGCCGGCGCACCGCACAAGGCTCGGCCTGAGCTGAAGCGGAACCAGCCCGTGCACGTGGTGCTACGTGTCGCCGAGGATGTTGGGAATCTGCGTAGACGCTACATGTACAAGGCGTTGCGTGAGGCCACGATCGCGGTCGCGATGCGCGAGGTCAACGACGCACGCGACGGTGCATTTCGCATCGTTCACCTCAGCATCCAGCGCAACCACGTGCACCTGCTCGCCGAAGCCGATCACAAGCGCGCTCTCTCGCGCGGCATGCAGAGCTTCCAGATCTCCGCTGCGAAACATCTCAACCGTGCCGTGAGTCTCAAGAGCATCAAGCTCGCCGGTAAAGACCGTGCGCGTGCGATGGCGGCTCGCCGGCGCGGCACCGTGTTTCCGGATCGCTTTCACCAGGAGGTCATCACGACGCCGAAGCAAGCGCATCACGCGCT
>DASUFX010000448.1:0-25813 GCA_036274355.1 Kofleriaceae bacterium
ATCGCCGGGAACTGCGCGGCGGTCCGCATCGCGACATCCATCTGGGTGTCGCTGAGCCCGAACGTCTTCTTCATCGAGGCGAGGAACTCGATCTCGCGCCAGTCGTTCTTGCCGTCGGCGAGCGCGATGATCATCACGTAGACCGTGACCCAGTAGCGGTCCGACGCCTGCGCGATTTCCTTCGCGACTAGGGCGAGCTCGGCCTTGTTGTCCTTGCCGCTGATCCGCTCGAGGGCGACCTCGATCGCCTCGTCGAGCTCGGCGGTCGTCAGCACGCTCATGTCGGGGATGTTGCGCAGCACGGCGCGCATCCCGAGGCGCTCCTCGTGATGGATCTCGCCGTCGGCGGCCGCCATCAGTGCCATGCACTTTACGAACGCCGGCATCAGGAAGCGGACCTTCTCCGACTTCTCTTCGAGCGTGAGCAGGCCCGAGTGCTTGCGCGCTGCTTCGAAGACTTCCTTCGCCTCGGATTCTTCGAGCGCGAACTCGCTCTGCATCCCGTCGAGGAAATCGATCTCCGATTCGGCAAGCTCGCGATCGGCGACGCACACCTCGGCGGCCATCGCGTACGCGGCAAGCCGCTGATTGCGCGACGGGAGTCCCGCCGCAATCGCCGGTAGGCGCGCCTTGCCTCCACCTGCAACGCGAATCGCGTCGGCGGCGATCTCCGTCAATCGGCCGAGCTCTTCTCCGGATAGCCCTTCGAAAAGCGGGTGATTGGCGAGGCTGCCCTCGAACGTCGCCATTTCTTCCTCGGTGACGTCACCGTCGGCTTCCATCGCGCCGAGCATCGACTCGACCAAGAACCGGCGCGGGTCTTCGGCGCTTACCTTGCCGCTGAACATTTTACGCAGAAAGCTCATCGTCCCCTCACAATGAAGGCCTCGACGGTATCACGCGGACGGTGATAGGCTCCCTGCATGCGCGGCGCGATCTTGCTCGTCCTGTTGGCTGGATGCGTGATCGAAGGTCCCGACGGGATGGACCGGGGGCCCGCATACACCCAGGCGGAAAAAGCCTGGCTCGCCGAGGCGCTCCCGGTGCTGCAGGCCAATTGCGTCGTCTGCCATTCCGCGAGCGACGTCCGCGGGGGCATCGGCTTCCTCGACGGCGAGACCGCCTGGGACATCCGCAGCAACCTGCTCGCATCGGGCGAAGTGAACCTCGACCGCCCGGAGACCTCGCGCCTGCTCAGCAAAGGTGCGCACCAGGGTCCGGCGATGACCGCGACCGAGGCGTCGAAACTGTTGTTTTGGATCCAAGCCGAGCGCGACGAGCGGTTCTAACCGGTCGTGGCACGTACCATCATCGGCGCTTTCATCATCGCGTTTCTCGTGCTGTGCGCGGTCACCACGTATCGCAACGTGTTCGCCGATGACTCCGCGGTGCGTGCGATGGCCGAGAAGCTCGCGCACGACACGGGTGGTTGCACTGGCGACTGCAAGACAACCCGCATCGAAGGCAAGCGCGGCGTCTTCAGCACCGCGTTCGAATTCACGATGCAGAACGGTGCGGGCATCGGCGTGACGTGTCGGCGGCCGTACGTCGCGTTCGGCGACTACGCGTGCACGGCGACGAAGCACTAACGATCGAACCCGATCGAAGCGGCGCCGAGCCGGAACTGGCGCTGCACGTCGGGCTCGAAGCGGAACGCGCGCAAGAAATCCTCGACGCTGTACGCCGGCAAGCGCTCGCGGATCCTGCCAACAAAGCGCTTTGCCTCGTCGTATCGATTCGTGAGCGCCAAGCACTCTGCCGCGATCGCCAGAATGTGCGCGTGCGCGTTCGGGCGCGACGTCGCGCGGACGGCCCACTCCGCCGCTTCTACGCGCTCGTCGAGCCGGACATGAGCGAGTGCGCGGCTCGCGAGCATCGCGAATTGCAGCGGATCGAACGGGCTGAGCTGCCGCGAGTGGTTCGTCGCGTCGATCGCCGCGCGCGGGTCGCCGAGCTGGCTGTGAACGAAACCGAGCGTGTAATGACCGAGCGCGAAGTTCGGGCTCAGCTCGACGCTGCGCTCGAGCTCGGCGACCGATTCGCTCTGCGCATCGCGCAGCCACAATGCGCGTCCCATCGCCCAGTGCGCCGCGGGATCGTGATCGTCGGCCGACAAGCTGCGCCCCGCCGTCTCGAACGCGAGCTCGATCTGGCGATCGTGATCGGGCGTGAGGCCGAGGAACGCGTTCTGAAAGTGCGTGAACGACAGGCCCGCATGCGCGCGAGAGAACGTGACGTCGAGATCGAGCGCCGCGCGGAAGAACTGCTCGGCCTGGCGATTGTCGGCGCCGGTGAACTTGTACATGTGCCAGAGGCCGCGGTGGTACGCCTCCCACGCGTCGAGCGACGACGGCGGTTTGAGCACGGCGCGCTTGCTCTCTGCACTCTCGACCTCGTCGGCGATCGCCGCGACGATGCGATTGACGATCGCGTCGAGCACCGCGAGCGTCTCGCCGGCCGGTCCGGGCAGCGCGTCGGTCCACAGGATGCGGCCGTCGCGTGCATCCGAAAGCTCGACCTTCACGACGAATTGCGTGCCTTGCCGGCGCAGCGAGCCATTGACGACGTAGTCGACGCCGAGGATGCGAGCCGCTTCCTGCGCACCGACGCCACGCTCGGCGAGCGAGAACACACTGCCGCGCGCGATCACGAACAGCACGCGCAGCTTCGCGAGCTGCATGATGATGTCTTCGGTCAGGCCATCAGCCACGCGACCATCCGCCGCCGACGCGTCCACAAACGGCATCACCGCGATCGACGCGCGGCGCGCTGTCGTGGCCTCGCCCTTCGGCTGCACAGCCGCGACTTCGATCCGCGCTGCACGCGTCTCGCGCAACGCTCGCCACGCATCGCGTAGCGGCACCCAATCGATGCCTTCTTGTTCGAACGAGCGAATCGTCGTCGCGAGGTGCTGCTCGGCATCGTGATGTCGGCCGCACGCGACGAGCACCTCGAGCATCACCTCGTGTGCGCGCGGATCGAACGGCGCGATCTGAAGCCAGCCCTCGAGATGCCGGAACACCTCATCCGAGCCAGGTGCACATGCCGCGAGCGCGCGCAGTACCTCGACATGCAGTACGCGATAGCGATTTCGCTGCGCCGCGAGCCAGCCGGTGAACTCGGGGTTGCCATCGATCATCACGCCATCGAGCAAGTCGCCGCTGAACAGCTGGCACAGCTCGGCGAGCCGCGCGTGGGGAACCTCGGCCATCCCGCCGCGCGCCGCCTTGTCGAGCTCGAGGACATCGACGCGGCAGTCGGTCAGATCGAGCGCGACGTGATCGTCGGCCGTCACGACGCGGCGCCGTGTACCGTCGTCGAGTAATCCTCGCAATTTGCTCAAGCACCAGCGCAGCTCCCCGCGCGGATCGTTCGGCACATCCCACAACAGGTCGCACAGCCGCGCGCGCGACACCGGTTGCGGGCTCAGCGCGAGGAACGCCAGTAATCCGCGAACTTTGCGGGAGCGAGGCAACGGAACGGCGACCCCGGCGCGGGTGATCGACGTCGGGCCGAGCACGCGGACAGCCATGCCTGTCGTTTCCACGCTCTCCACCACGGTCCGTCCCATGCTCGGGACCCATCTTGGCGCGGTTGCCCCGTGATTCCCAGCCCGAAACGTAGGATGAAGCACCCATGATCTACGACGACATCACGCAGACGATCGGACACACCCCGGTAGTTCGGATCAACCGCCTCGCGCCCAAGCACGTGACGATGTACGTGAAGATCGAGGCCGCCAACCCAGGCGGTTCGGTCAAAGACCGCCTCGCGCTCGGCATCATCGAAGACGCGGAGCGGCGCGGCCAGCTCAAGCCCGGCGGCACCGTCGTCGAAGCGACGTCGGGAAACACCGGCATCGCGCTCGCACTGGTCTGCGCGTCGCGCGGCTATCCGTTTGTCGCGATCATGCCCGAGTCGTTCTCGGTCGAGCGCCGCCAGATCATGCGCGCGTACGGAGCGAAGGTCGTGCTGACGCCCGCCGCCGAACGCGCATCCGGTGCGGTGCGCCTCGCCGAGCAGCTCTCGAAGGAGCGCGGCTGGTTCCTCGCGCGTCAGTTCGATAACGAGGCGAACCCCGCGTACCACCGCCAGACGACTGGCCCCGAGATCCTCTCCGACTTTGCCGGCATGCGGCTCGACTACTGGGTCACCGGGTACGGCACCGGCGGCACGCTCACCGGCGCCGGTCAGATGATCAAGTGCGCGCGTCCCGAGACGAAGATCATCGCGTGCGAGCCGGCAGCGGCCGCGCTCCTCGACGGCAAGGAATGGAAGTCGCACAAGATCCAGGGCTGGACGCCCGATTTCATTCCGAGCGTCCTCGATCGCGACGTCTACGACGAAGTGCTCGCGGTTTCCGACGACAAAGCAATCGCCACCGCGCGCGACCTCGGCATCCGCGAAGGCATCTTCTGCGGCATCTCGGCGGGCGGCACGTTTGCGGGCGCGCTCGCCGTTGCCGAGAAGGCTCCCGCGGGCAGCGTGATCCTCGCGATGCTTCCCGACACCGGCGAACGTTACCTCTCGACGGTTCTGTTCGAGGGCGTGCCGACCGGCTCCGACTCGGTCTAACGAATCACGTCGTCGTGGTGCGCGATGATCGCGCACATCACTTCCTGAATCTCCGGATCGGGTACGCCGTACTTCTTGAGCGTGCGCACGATCTGATCGCCGGCCGCCATGAAGTGCACGTCGGTCATGTGGAGGTGCGCGTGCGCCGAGACCATGTCGCGACCCGTGTACTTCTCCTTGCCGCCACCCGCCTGACACAGCCAATCGACGACGTGGCCAATGAGCTTCGCCTTGTCGACGCCCTTGCACAGCGGCGCGGTGAGCGGCTCGGTGAAGTGAAGCTCGACGATGTCTGTCACGACCGCGGTGATCGGTCCGCGGCCGCCGAGTCGCTCGTACAGCGGTTTCGCTCGCTGGCGTTCCGCACGCGCTGCTGCGCTCGCGTCGAACATCGCCTTGAGCTCGGCTACCTGTCCCTGTGCCTTCTTGATCGCGACCGGGTCGCGCGGATCCGTAACGTCTTGCATTGCTAGCTCCTCTCGGTGGTTGGTTACCGAGGCTCACGCTCGGACACCGTCATGGGAGCCCGCGTGGAAGCCGCCGTGGAAACGGGATCGAGCCATGCTTCCGCCAGCTTGGGGTGTGTCACCGGCGCACGGACTGTCACGTTTTGTGGCTTGTCTCGCCGCCTACGCGTAGCCGATACTTTCGGGCATGTGCAGGTGGCTAGTGGCCGGGCTGCTCGCCGGCTGTTACGCCCCGGCGCCACCAGCCGGCGCCCCCTGCGTGGACGGCGTGTGCCCGAGCGGCCTCGTCTGCTCGCCGGCGACGAACACGTGTGAGAAGGAGTCCGTCGATCCGACGCGCGATGGCTCGATCGATGGGCCGAACCCGATGATCGATGCAGCGATCGACGCACCGAAGGACGGCTCGACATCGCCGTTCATGTATCGCCGGCGCATCACGATCCAAGCGGGCGCTGCCCTGCCCGCTGGCTACACGATTCGCGTCCAGCTCAACAACATTCTCGGGACGCTCGTCAGTCAGGGCAAAGTGAAGGGCGATTTCTCTGACCTGCGCGTGATCGGCGATGCGCCGCTCGGGGAGCGCAATCGCATCATCGACGGTGCCCCCGCGCCAGCGGCGATCAACTTCTCGCTGCAGCAATCGATCGCCGCGAGCACGACGAACCAGTCGTACTACGTCTACTACGGCAATCCGAACGCCACCGCAGCGCCCGCGAACGGTACGCAGGTATTCACGCTCTACGACGACTTCAATTCCGGCATCGCGAGCTTCTGGCTGAAGAACGACGCGCCAACGACCACGGGCGGCAAGCTCGTGCTCCGCGCGGCACACACCGATGCGATCACGACGAACGCCGCGAGCGATGGCGTGCCGATCGTCAGCGCCGTCGAGCTCTCCGCGTCGACCACAAACCCGACCAGCGATCCGACGGTACAACCCGAGGGGACGTTCTATTACTGGTGGGGCTACCAGCACACCGGCGACTTCTCGGCGAGCTCACCATGGGTCATCTGGATCGCGCGTGGCAAAGGCGCGGTTCACGCCGAGCACAATGGCCCGGTCGGCTGCGAAGCCGGCTGCACTGGCCCCGACCTCGGCCAGAACACCTCGCTGCACTACTACGCGATCGAGCGCGACACGAACGCGACGCGCTTCTACCTGGACGGCACACTCCAGTACACGGCGACCGTCACGAACAACGCGGATTACTCGCTGATGGTGCGCAACTACCAGGCCGCTGGCGACGTGCAGGTCGATTGGATCCGAGCGCGCGCTCGTGTCACACCAGAGCCCGCCGTCACGCTCGGCGCCGAAGAGATGCTGTAGGATCCAAGCGCTAAGGTCCGAATCGGCGATGACTCCGGATACGCCACACGGCACCTGGATCCATACCGACGTTCCGCCACGCCTCGACGCGCTCGGTTGGTCACGTTGGCATCGTCGCGTTGTCATCGCGCTCGGCATCACGTGGATCCTCGACGGCCTCGAAGCGAGCCTGGTCGCGAACCTCGCACCGACACTGATGCATCCCGACACGCTCGGGCTCAGCGGCGCCGAGGTCGGGTTCGCGAACACCGCGTACCTAATCGGCCAGGTGCTCGGCGCGCTCGGCTTCGGCTATCTCACCGATCGGCTCGGCCGCAAGCGGCTGGTCCTGATCACGCTCGCGTTGTATCTGGTGTCGACGGCGCTGAGCGGCTTCGCGCCGAATTTCGCCGTATTCGTGTTCTTCCGCTTCTTCGCGGGCGCAGGAATCGGCGGCGAGTACTCGGCGATCAACTCGGCGATCGACGAGCTGGTGCCCGCACGTATTCGCGGCCAGATCGACCTCGGCATCAATGGCAGCTACTGGGTTGGCGTCGCGCTCGGCGCCGGCGTCACGCTGATCGTGCTCGATCCGGCGATCGTCCCGGTGTCGATCGGTTGGCGACTCGCGTTCGCCTTCGGATCGCTGCTCGGGCTCGGCATCCTCGTGATCCGCCGCGACGTTCCCGAGAGCCCGCGCTGGCTGCTCATGCACGGCCACGTCGCCGAAGCGAACAAGACGATCGCTCGCATCGAGGCGCAAGCGCACGGCGAGCTCGTTGTCGATACCGGCGTGCGTCCCGCTCCTGTGCGCTTCAAGGTGACGGGACCGGTCGGCCTGCGTCACCTCATTCACACGTTGTTCGTGCGCTATCCGCGCCGCACCGTGCTCGGCCTCTCGCTCATGCTCGCGCAGTCGTTTCTCTACAACTCCATCTTCTTCAGCTACGGCCTCATTCTGCAGAAATTCCACCACGTCGATCCCGAGCGCGTCGGCCTCTACATCGTGCCGTTCGCGATCGGCAACTTCCTCGGCCCGCTCACGCTCGGTCACCTGTTCGATCGCTGGGGGCGGCGCACGATGATCCCTGCGACGTACGCGCTGTCCGCGACGCTGCTCCTGTTGACCGGCGCGCTGTTTCTCGGCGGCTATCTGACTGCACTCACGCAAGCGCTCGCGTGGAGTGCGGTGTTCTTCGTCGCGTCGGCCGCCGCCAGCTCGGCATACCTGACGGTCAGCGAGCTGTTTCCGCTCGAGCTCCGCGGCATGGCGATCGCGGTGTTCTACGCGTTCGCCACGCTCGTCGGCGCGGGCGCACCCACGCTGTTCGGAGCGATCGCTGATACCGGCGAGCCGAACCAGCTGTTCGCGGGCTACGCGCTTGCTGCCGGCCTCATGTACATCGCCGCGATCGTCGCGCGCAAGTTCGGCGTCGCGGCCGAGGGCCGATCACTCGAAGACATCACGGCGCATCCAGAGCAGCCGGATTGACTAGCGGCGGAACCTGCGAACGAACAGCACGACGCCCGGAATCATCACGGCCCAGATCAGCGCGAGACCGGCGAGCGCGAGCCACTTGTCGATCGTGCGGTTGCCGGTCCACTGCAAATAGTGGATGCGATACAGCCAGTCGATGCGATCGGTGTCGCGGCCGCGCTGCGACGCGCGTGCATCGTGCACGCCAAGCTCGACGACCGGGCCGCCACTTGTCATCACGCGCGCGGTGTCGCCCGCGATCGCGACGTTCGTGATCTCACCGTAGGCGGCGCGGAACTGCGAGCGCTCGATTGCATCGGCGATGAGCGTGCGCACGGCAGTCGCATCGAGCGTGCGGGGCTTGCCGGTGGCGGCGTCGTAGAGCTCGGTGCCGCTCGAGGTGCGCACGCGATAGAGCGGACCGATCGCGGTGTCGAACAGCTCGATGCGCGTGATCGACGAGCCGAGGTTCTGTGGCGGCGCGAACGTCTGCAGCGGCAGCACCGAGTCGCGGCGCTCGACGCTGAGTTGATCGTACGCGCGATCCCAGCCCGGCTTGATATGGAACAGAAGGCCCGAGACCGACCACACGACGAGCAAGCTGACGAGCACGATCGCGAGCCAGCGGTGCGTCGTCACCCAGAATTTGGCCCACAACATGGCGCGCCGTTCATAGCGCGTTTGCTCCGGGCGATGCGCGTTCGTTACGCCAGGCCGATCAGGCCGCGCTTGCGGAGCTTGCGCAGCTGCGAGCGGAGCTGCTTGTCTTCGAGTCGTTCGCGCAGGCCGGGTCGTGCGTCGAGATAGGCATTCCATGCCACGCGCTTGAACACCTCACCGGCGAGCCCGTTCGCGGCAGCGAGCTTCGCTGCTCGATCGAGCAGCGCGATGAGCTCCTCCAGCCACGCTTCGGGCGGCTGACTGCGCGGCACCTCGGTCAGAGCTGGATTGGGTTGCGACATGCGAGCAATAGAAGCACGAAGCGGCCGTTTGGCGACCCCCGATCGGGTAGATCTCGGCCTCACAGATCGGTTAGCGCAGTAGCCGCTTCAGCAGACTCGGCCGCTGTGCGCGGCCACCGCCACGCTCGAGGGCGGCACGCATGTCAGTCGCGTTCGCGAAACGCTTCTCGCGGTCAAAAGCGAGGCTGCGCGCGACGATATCGTCAAGCCACGCCGGAACTTCAGCGCGCCGAACCGCCGGATGCCGCTCGAGCTGACCCTTCATCACGTGCTTGAGCAGCTCCCGTTTTGACGACCAGGTGTACGGCCACGAGCCGGTCATGTTCTCGAACATCACGACGCCGAGCGAGAACAGATCGGCGCGGCCGTCGACCTGGCGCGGGTCGAAGCACTGCTCCGGACTGATATAGAGCGGCGTCCCGAGTAGCTGCTCGGCATCGGTCAGCTGGTGCTCGTCGGTCGCCTTCGCGAACCCGAGATCGAGCAGGCGCACGCGATCGCTGCCGGCCTCGATGAAGATGTTGGCGCTCTTCAGATCGCGATGGACAACGCCGCGCTTGTGCAGCGCCTCGAGCCCGTGCAGCACCTCGATCGCGATCTTCACCATGCGCGCTGGATCGATCGGCCCTTGCTCTTCGCGGATCGACCACAGGTCCCTGCCCTCGAGGCGCGCCATCTCGATGAACGCGCAGCCATCCTCGGAGACACCCGCGTCGTGGACGGCGACAAATGCTGCGTGTCCAATCGCGGCCGTCTCGCGTGCCTCGCGGACGAACCGCTTCGCGAGCTCTTCGTCCTTCGCGAACCGCGGGTGCAAGATCTTCAGCGCGACGTCCCGCCGCAGCAACCGATGATGCGCTTCGTAGACGGCCGCGATGCCGCCGCAGCCGATGAGCGAGACGAGCTCGTACTTGTTCGCGATGACCTTGCCGACGCGGCTCTTCGGACATGTCTCCGGGCCGCCGTCGTGGTCGGCGCCACACATCTGACAGCCGGCCATAGGACCAGCATATCGCGATCGGTCAGCGCCGTGTCGACCGTCGACGGCGCCGCAGCAGGAGCAATCCGCCACCGAGCAACCACGAGGCGTCGGGCATGCCACCGACGCCGCATCCTGCGCAGCCGCCGCCGACGCTGAAGTTGAACGTGCACGTCGACGTATCGCACAGCTCGCCGGTCTCGCAGTCTTCGCCGGCGGCAGCGTTGACGTAGCCGTCGCCGCACGCCGACGTGAGGCACGTCGCGCCGTTGCACGTTTCGGAGTCGACACCCGACGAATCGCACTGCTCGCCAGCGACCGTGTTCATGTAGCCATCGCCGCATGCCGACGCGGTACAGGTCGCGCCGTTGCAGGTCGGCGTGTCGGCGCCGTCGCACAGCTCGCCCGAGTCGACGACGCCGTTGCCGCAGTTCGCGCTGACGAAGCACGGGATCATCGTCGTGCCGTAATAGCGGCGCGCGTTGATCGTCTCGCTGGCGCCGACCGCGAGCGAGAAGTGGTACTCGATGCCGATCGTCGCGTCACCGATGACGCTACCGCTCTCGCCGACGGCGTTCTTGCCGGGACCGACGACATAGTTCTGCCACTCGGCTGGCATGCCGTGGTCAAGCCAGATGTACTGCTGACCGATCGCTGCGTTGTCGGGAACGAACGCAGGCCCGCTGCCCGGCACGAAGCCATCCTTGCCGCCGTAGTAGTACGTGAGCGGAACCGTCGAGAGCGGACCGTTGCCGAGCCCGATGCTCCACCGTGGATCGCCGTCGTGCTGGTAGACGCCGCACAGGCCCGGGCCCACGCCGACGACGTCGTCATCGTCCTTGTTCGCGCCGTTGTAGAACAGATCGGAATCCCACATGAAGTGCAGGACGAGCGACACCGGGACCGTGCCGTTGTTCGTGAACGTGTAGACGTAGTCGAGCTGGCTCGACCGCGCGACCGCGTCCGAGGTCAGCGACTGGACGAGGGCGACGTCGATGCGAATTCCACCCTGGGCATCGGTCGCGAGCCGAAACGCGCTCGTAGCTTGGTTTGTGCCCGTCATCGCGATCGCGGTCGTCACCGAGCGTGCGAGCGCCGTGTGCATCGGGTCGGCGAGAATCCCGTCAGGTGTCGGCGGCGGGTTCTCGACGAAATCGGCCCAGACCTTGTAGTCGGTCAGCAGTACCGAGCTCGTGTGGTTGCCGGCGGTCGTGATGAACAGCTCGGGGCCCGTCAAGTGCGTCGGCGAGAATGGGTTCGAGACGCCCGGGGGATAGTATTCGTCGTCGTACTGCTGACCGATCGCAAAGCCATGGGTGCCGTAGTCATCGGGCGTGACCGACGTGAAGCCGGCGCCGGTAACGCCGTTGTCGAACGTGACCGTGCCCGCAGCGACGTTGCGTGCGCTTATACATGCGATCGCGATAGCGCACCCACAGCGCGCCATCACCCCGAGTTTCCCCACGCGGCCAGTATAGGCGCGCAGCGAGTGCTACGATAGCTCGCGATGCTGCCAAGGGGGTTGGCGGCGCTCGCGGTTGTAGCGGCACTTGCTGGAACCGCGCGCGCCCAAGAGGCGACGGACCAGCTCGGGATCGAGCGGTTCCGGATCGCGATCGATCGCGCCGGCATCCTCGACGTCGAGTGGGCCGGCGTCCCTGGGCATCTCTCATGGGGTGCCGGTGTGCTCGTCGGCTTCGCGCACGATCCGCTGGTCGTGTACGACCGCGCGATGAGCGCCGTCGATGCGCTCGTCGATCGGCGGCTCACCACGACCGTCGTTGGCTCGATCGCGCTGTGGAATCGGCTGCAGCTCGGGCTCACCGTCGACATCGTCGGCTACCAGAGCGGTGAGGACGTGCTCGCCACAATGGGCGCACTACCGACGAGCGGCCTGGGCGACATGCGATTGCTCGCGAAGCTGCTGATCGCAGGCGACGCGCGGTATCAGCTCGCGCTGATCCCCGCGCTCACCGTGCCAGCGGGTGAGGCGCGCGGTTACTTGCGCGAGTCCGGGGCAGCATTTGCGCCCGCGCTCGCCGCTTCGGTGCGGTCGGGCCGCGTGCGTGGCGCACTGAACCTCGGATACGCGATCAAGCCGCGCGTCGAGGCCGCCGGGCTCGTCAGCGATGACGAAGCATTTGCGCGACTCGGCGCAGGCGTCACGCTCGGTGCACCCGCGGCACCTGCCGCCGAGCTGTGGCTGGCGACATCGATCGCGACACCGCTGACCGATGCGGCGCACAACCAGGTCGCGATCGAGCTGCTGGCCGGTGCCGCCCGCCGCTTCACGCCGACGCTCGAGGGCTTCATCGGCGGAGGCATCGGGCTGGACAACGGTTTCGGCACGCCGGACTGGCGCGCGCTCGCAGGTGTGCGCTTCGAGGTGGCGAGCGGCGATCGCGATCGCGACGGCGTCGCTAGCGAGGCAGATCGTTGCCCCGACGAACCAGAGGACCGCGACGGCTTCGCGGATTCGGATGGCTGCCCCGACCCGGACAACGACGGCGATGGCGTGGCCGATGCGCGCGATCGCTGCGCAAACGAGGTCGAAGACAACGATGGCTTTCAGGACGATGACGGCTGCGCGGATCGCGACAACGACGGCGATGGCGTCGCCGACGCCCAGGACCGCTGCCCAGACAAACCGGAAGACAAGGATGGCTTTCAGGACGACGACGGCTGTCCCGACGACATCGCGCGTGTCGATGGTGTCGTCGTCGATCCCGATGGCCGCCCGCTCGCCGGCGCGAAGATCAGCATCGTCCAGTACGCGAAGCCAAGCGCCGCGCCCATCGAGCTCACCGCCGGCGACGACGGCAAGTTCTCGACGCAACTCGACGGCGGCGCCCTCGACGTCACGGCCTCTGCCGCCGAGTACAAGACCGGGACGACCAGCGCGACGGTCGAGCCAGGCACACACGCCGATGTCACCGTGAAGCTCGTGCGCGCCGTGCGTCAGGGTCAGCTGCGTGGCCAGGTGCTGTCGTTCAACGGCAAGCCACTCGCCGCGACGATCACCGTCCGCGGCAAGACCACCACGAGCGCGACGACCGACGCGGACGGCCAGTTCACGATCGAGCTCCCCGAAGGTCCGTTCTCGGTCGAAATCGCGTCGCCCGGTTTCGTCACGCAGAAGCGCAACGTCACGATCAAGCTCGATGGCGTCACCGTGCTCAACGTCGATCTGCGGGGCGGCTCGTGATCCGGATCGTCGTGTTCGCTCTCGCGCTGTGTGCGTGCAAGAAGTCGCCCGATCCGGTCGTCGCACGGCTCGATGCGATCACCGCGCACGTCGAGCGCATGCCGCGCGAGGCCGCGCCGTGGCAAACCGCGCGCGTCGGCGATGGCTTCGTGATCGGTAGCGCCGTGCGCACGGGTGCCGCGTCGCACGCGAAGCTGACCGTCGGCAAGTCGGGCAAGCTCGACGTCGACGCGAACGCGGTCGTCTACTTCACCCGCACGCCTGGGCGTGATCGCAGCGACCTGCGCGTCGAGACCGGCGTCGCGGAGCTCGAGACTGGCGAGGAGACCTTCGGTGTCGGCGAGGCCACGCTCGATCCGAACACGCACGTGCGCATCGCGGCGAGCCCGCAGGGAACCTCGCTCGTCGTCACGGTCGGGCGCGCGACGCTCGACGACACGGTCATCGCGGCTGGCCAGCAGATCACGATCGGTCCGGCCGGTAAACAAGTGGCGGCCCCGCCCGACGCTGGCATCACCGCGCCCGCCGGCCAGATCGCGATCGCGGTGCGCGACAAGCCGGCGCGCGTAACGGCCGGTGGCACCGCGACGGAGCTCGCTGTCGGCGAGCATCTCGTGGCCGATGGCGCGACGCTCGACGTGCCCGCCGGCAGTACGGTCGAGGTCAGCCGCGGCGGTGCGCGCGCGGTCACGACTGGACCGAGCGTCCTGCGCGTCGGAGATAAGGAAGCACTCGTCGCCGTTACTGCGGGCGGCATCGCGCTGCACGCGGAGACCGCCGACGCGATCGCGATCGTCCCAGGCGGCACCGTCACCGCGAAGCAGGGCGGCGATGTGGCGCTTGACGTCGATGCGAAGGAGACTGCGATCGATGCGCAGCGCGGCGAGACCAGCGTTCAGACGCCGCGCGGGACGCAATCGCTCGCGGCCGGCCAGTCGGCGCTGCTCGCGAAGTCCGGCGAGATCACACTCGTCCCTGCCCCACCCGCGCGCTCGGTCGTGACGATCACCGCGGGCGAATCGCCAACGCTGCACGATCCGCGCGCGCCAACGCCGCTGCGGGTCGCGTTCGATCAGGCGTGTCCGTCGGGTGGCACCGTCGAGGTCGCGAAGGACCGCGCGTTCAAGAAAATCATCGCGCGCTCGGGCGGCACGGGCGCCGCGAACGTGCTCGTGCCCGCCGGTTCGTTCAATTACCGGGTGCGTTGCGCTGGCGGTCGTGGGGCGAGCGGAACGCTGCGCGTCGCGAAGGACTCGGGGCGCACGCCGCTGCCGAAGGCTGCCGCGCGGACGACTGTCGAGATGGACGGCCGCGAGTACACGATCCTCTATCAGAACCTGCTGCCCGAGCTGACGCTCGCGTGGAAGACGGCGCCGCGCGGCGCGAAGTACACGTTCGTCGTCAAGCCGGGCCGCGGCGCCGACGAGCGCATCGCGAGCGCGACGCCGACGACCAAGCTCGCCGCCGGCGACGTCCGCGAAGGGAGCTACAAGGTCTGGTGCGAAGCCGACGGCGGACGACGCTCGGAGGAGAGCCGCATCGTCATCGACTTCGATAACGCGGCGCAGTCGGCATCGATCGACGCGGTCGAGGTCAGCGGCACGACGATGCGGATCAAAGGAACCGTGATCGAAAGTTCCACGGTCACTGCACACGACGCCGCGATCGGGCTCGATCGCCACCGCCGCTTCGATGCCGAATTAACGACGCGCGAGGGTGAGGACGGTGTCGGTGTGCGGATCGCGCACCCGAAGGCAGGGATCCACTACTACGTGATGCGCGCCGGGGCGTCGTAGCTTACGATCGCAGCGATGTTGGGAGAGACGCTGGGCAGCTACCGGATCGTTTCCGAAATCGGAAGCGGCGGTATGGGCGTCGTCTATCTCGCCGAGCACACGCTGATCGGCCGCAAGGTCGCGGTCAAACTGCTGCGCGCCGACATGCCGTCCGAGTACGTCGAGCGCTTCTTCACCGAGGCGAAGGCGGCCGCCCAGCTGCACCACCCGGGTCTCGTCGACGTGTTCGACTTCGGCCATCACAAGGACGGCCGGGCGTACATCGTGATGGAGTTCCTCGAAGGCGAGTCCCTAGCGGAGCGTCTCGCGCGCGAGCCGCGGCTGCCGGTTCCACTCGCGTGCATCATCACGCGCGGCGTCGCGATCGCGCTCCATGTCGCCCACGAGAAGGGCATCATCCACCGCGACCTCAAGCCAGGGAACATCTTCCTCGTTCCGGATACCGAGGCGCCTGCCGGCATCCGCGCGAAGGTTCTCGACTTCGGAATCGCGAAGCTGGTGCGTGACCGCGAGGAGCGCTCGGTCAAGACCGCGTCGGGCGCCGTTATCGGCACGCCGCGCTACATGTCGCCCGAGCAGTGCAAGAACGCGCGCACCGTCGACGGGCGCACGGACATCTACTCGCTGGGCTGCATCCTCTACGAGATGCTGCTCGGCGTCGCGCCGTTCGACTACGACAGCTGGGCCGAGCTGGTCGGTGCGCACCTCTACGAGGTTCCCCCGAAGCCGACGGAGATCGATGCGAAGGTGCCGGCGGACGTCGAGACGCTCGTCACCAAGATGACGGAGAAGCTGCCCGCCGACCGCTTCCAGTCGATGCAGGATCTCGCGCAGTCACTCGAGGTGATGATCGCGACGCATGCCGGCGAGGCCGGGCGACTGACGCCAACGTCGTTGCAGCGAGCTGCCTCCACTCCACCGAGCGGCGTGCGCAAGCTCGAAGGTGCGAGCGATCCGACAATCCCGGGCTCGTCCGCCGAGATGATGGCCGTCCGCGCACCAACGACTGGCTCGGGTTCGAAGAAGTCAGACGCGATCACGCCAACGCTCAGCGCCGAGATGACGCCCGCGAAGAGCGCGCCGCGCAAGCTGCCCTGGGTCGCGATCGCGATCGGCGGTGTCGGCATCACGGCGCTCGCGATCACAGCGTTCGTCGTGCTCGGCAAGGACACCAAACCACAGCCCGAGACCGCGTATATCGTCGTCGATCAGCGCGGTTCTGCGGAGGCGGTCGGTAGCGCGGCCGCAAAGCCCGTCGAAGACTCGCCGCCGACGGTCAACTCGCCGCCGACGGTCGACGCTGGCGTCGCCGAGGTCCACGAGACCGGGTCGGCCGTCTTACCCAAGATGCCGAAGACGACCGATCTCGACGCGCTCACGCGGACGTTCGGCAAGCAGTCGCCGGCGATCACGGCGTGCTTCAAGAAGCACCCCGCGACATCCGAGCAGGTATCGGTGCGGATCCAGATCGATACGCGCGGGGTCGTGAAGGCAGCCGAGGTATTGCCCGAAACCGTCGGTGCAAGCCCGCTCGGCGCATGCATTGCCGATGTCACCCGCAAGACAAGCTTCGGTCTACAGCCGAAACCGGCGACGTTCCGGGTGCCGCTGGTCAAGAACGAGCGATAGCTGTTGCTGGACGTTCGTGCCGAGGTAGCCTGTAGCTATGAAGTCGTTGTTGTTCGTGGTGACAGTCGCGGCGTGCGGCGGGCCCTCGCAGCAACAGATCGTCGAACAGCCGGCTGCGACGGCACCGTTCCCGCACACGGAAGCGCCGCCTGCAAGCACCTCTGATCAAGACCGTTCGCATCTGAACCAGCAGTTCGAAGACATGCAATGGACGCAGGATGCGTATCGGCAGGCCGAAGGTGCTGAACGCGCAAAGACGCCGCCTCCGAAGAAACAAGCAGCGCCGCCGAATCCGAAAAAGGCGCCCGTCGAGCAAGCACCGATGCCGAAGAAGAAAGCGCCGGTCGAGCAAGCGCCGACGCAGTGATCAGCGAGCGCAGGTCCAATCGATCTGTGCGATGCCGTACGCTTGGGCGATGCGCTTCCGCAGATGCGGACTGCGGAAGTCGTCGCCCCACGAGAACGGCGAAGGCGCGGCAAACGTATATGGCGGCGTGCAGACGGTCGCAGCCGGTGGCGCCGTCTCGAGCGTATGCAGCCGAGCGCGCCCTTCGATGCCCGTGACGACGAAGATCGTGAGGGTCGTCGCGAGCGCGAGCGATGAGACCGCGAGACTCGCGATACGTAGCCAGCGCGCCTTCACGCGGTCGGTCGCTAGCTCGACGAGGAACACACCCAGTGCGAGCGCGACCATCGTCGCAGGCGCTGCAAGTAACCGGATCGGAACCTTTGGCGCGGCGAGCGTGGTCGCGATCATCACCGCAGCGATCGCTAGGAAGCCGACGATTGCACGCGGCGGAACGCGCACGATGCGGCGTCCAGCGAGCGCGAGTGTCCCGACGAGCGTGGGACTCAGCCACGCGACAAGTACGCCGATGATGCTCAGGTTGCCGAGCACACCGCGGTCGGCGATGCGCTCGAATGTGCCCTGCTGATTCGCGAGACCGCCATAACGTTCGTGCTGGCCGGGCGCGAGCAAGAGCGCGGCATACCCGCCTGCGAGCGCGAGCACACCTGTGATCGACCACACGGGCAGCGTGCGATCGCGCGACCAGGCGATGTACGTCAGCACGACTGCCGCGACGGCGAGACCGACACCGGTGTGCTCGTTGCCCGCACCGGCCAAGAGGCCGAGTGGAACCATCGCGAATGCGAGCCACCACGGCGACGCCATCGGACGTGCGGCAAGAAACCGATACGGCACGAGCCACGCGAGCTGCAGCGCGAGCGGATAGACGTAGTTCGTGCAGTTCGGCCGGTAGAACCAGATCGCGCCGAACTGCGGCGTGGTCAGGATCGCCGTCGCGAGCACCTGCACGAGCAACCAGCCATCCGCCGGGTCGCGCGACCGCGGCCAGCGCGCGCGGATCAGCGCCATCGACAGCAACAGGACCGCGACGATGATAAGCGCGGATATCACCGCTGCAGCGATCGGCGCGTGAAACATCGTGGCGAGCACGAGCTGTCCCCAGCGCGGATTGCCGTGCAGGTAGCTACCCTTCGCAACCGCGACGAAGTGGTCCCACGAGAACGATTGCTGCGCGGCGAAGTAGTGCCCCCACGCGTCACCCTCGATAGGTTCGCAGGCGCAGATCACCGCGAGCGTGATCGTCAGCACGACGAGTAAGCTAAAGAACGCCGAACGTGCGCTCACGCACCGCGTTCGTGCAATCGTCGCACCGCTCGGCAAGCGATGCGTGCGAAGCGATTAGGCCGCGCGCGCCTCAGAATTTCGTCGCGTGTCTGACGCCGAGGTCCGAGGTCGTTCGCTGACTGGCACCTGTACGTGTCGCGAGCTCAGCGCGAGTAGAGCGCGTTCGTCACGTTCGATGCGCCCTGCTGCGTCGAGCTGCCCGAGTGCAGGTACATCATCATCGTCATCAGACCGACCGCGATCAGCGGCAGAACAAGCTTGCGGGCGGTGCGCCGATGGCGTCGCGTGATCGTCATGCACCGAGAAGATCTCGAAACCGGATTCGAGACAACTTTTCGGTCAGCTCGCGGCGATGCGCGTCGGTGCAGACGTCTGCTTGTCGCGCCGCAGCTCCGAGCTGCGCGGCAGCACGTGCACTTCAATAAAGACGGTCGCGCGACCCGAAGCCACATTCCCGATCCGGCACTGCGTGACGCCTTCCTTCGCACCGGTGACCACCCACTCGTTGTACGTACCCTGCGTCACGATGCTCGCCGCGATCAGGCTCGGGTCGTCACAGAACCAACCGATCGCGTCGCCGACGGGCACGCGCGTCGTATCGTCGACTGCCACGTCGATGCGGCCCACGGTTGCAAACGCTTCCGCGCTTGCGAGCAACACCGCGAGGACGACTACTACCTTCACACTTCGATCGTAGCGCCGCCGCAGCGCGCAACAACGTGCGCACGAGCCCTGCGCGAACAACGTGACAGCGTTACTCCTACCTGGTGATCGTGTCGTAGATGACGAGCGTGCGATGCGAGGCTACGCGGCGGCGCAGCCACGGCGCGTCGAGCTCGATACCGACCGTGCACACGACGAACGAGCGCTCCTGCGCGAGGTCTTCCAGGCGCCGCACGACGTTCGCCAGCATCTCGCCATTGAATGGTGCAAAGAGGAAGAACACCGATCCATCGAGCACAGCGTCCGCCGCGTTCGCATGCACGAACGACACAGCTGACAAACCGAGTGCAGCGGCCGTCGCGCGCGCGCTCGCGACGAGGTGCTCCTGGATCTCGATTCCACACGCCTTCATGCCCGCGAGCAGATGCGCGAGGACGACAACGCGGCCAAGCCCGGAACCCAGATCGACGACCTCGTCGGTTGGCCGAAGCGGTACCGCCTCGACCATCGCCATGATCTCGTCGACACCGCACGGCAGATACGGCACCGAACCGCGCGGCAGCTGCACGTCCGGCGGCGGCGCCGCGAACCCGAGCACTTCGTCGGTCCAAGCGTCACGATCGACAAACGGCACGTCGCGCAGCACCGCGAGTAACTCGCCGCCGCGCAGTGCACCGGACTCGATGTCTGCGCGAAGCGTCCGCGCGCGACGCTGTAGCGTCTCGTCCACGAGATCCGCAGCGTACTCCGTCATGCGAGAAGGCCCTAGCGGGCAGGCGTACTGGTTGCAACGGACTCATGCATGCGGGCTGTCCTGCTGACCTTGGCAATCTTGGCCGCCGTCGGCGCGCGGGCTGGGCACGCCGTGACGCCCCTGCCCCAGCGCGCAGATCGGTCAGTGTATGACGCAGCCGACGTCATCAACGACAGCACCGAAGCCCAGATGGAGGCGATCAGCCGCGAGCTGTTCGCAAAGGCGGGTGTCGCGATCGTCGTCGTCACTGTGCCCGAGCTTGTCGACGAGACGATCGAGCAGCTCGCTGTCCGTATCCAGCACGACTGGGGCGTCGGCACCAAGGGCAAGGACGAGAGCGTCGTGATCGCGCTGTCGGTTGCCGACCGCCAGATCTTTCTCGCCACTGGATACGGAAGCGAACCGTATCTACCCGACGGCAAGGTCGGCGAGATTCGCGACCACGCGCTGCCGGCACTGCGCGCCAACGATTATTCGCGCGGCCTGCTCACCGCCGTGCGCGAGACCGCGAAGGTTGCTGCCGACGCGCATGGCGTGAAGTTGCTCGGCGACGATAGCGTCGGCCAGTCGACGACGCCGACGGCGCGCACCAGTGAGGACACCGGCTGCAGCGACGAGCTGGTGTCGTTCGCGATCATCATCGTGATCCTGTTGCTGCTCGGCGGGCGTCGGCGCGGCGGGCGCGGTGGACGCCGCGGCGGTTTCATCGTCGGTCCATGGTTCGGCTGGGGCGGCGGCCGCAGCTGGGGCGGTGGCGGCGACGATTTCGGCGGCAGCGGCGGTGGTGGTGGATTTGGTGGCTTTGGCGGTGGCAGCGGAGGCGGTGGTGGCGCAGGAGGCCGTTTCTGACAGGAGAACCTATGAACAATCGCAAATGGCTCCCAGTTGCAGTCATCGTCGGCGCGATCGTCGTGATCGCACTCGTGGTCGGAACGAAATACAACTCGCTCGTCAGCGAACGCGAACAAGTCAACGGCTCGTGGGCGCAAGTCCAGAACGTGTTACAGCGACGCAACGACCTCATTCCGAACCTCGTCGCGACCGTCAAAGGCTACGCCGCGCACGAGAAGGAAACGTTCACCCAGATCGCCGAGGCGCGCGCGAAGCTCGCGGGCGCTCGCACGCCGAGTGATGCCGCAAATGCAAACGCGCAGCTCGACTCTGCGCTGTCGCGTCTGCTCGTGATCGCCGAGGCGTATCCTCAGCTCAAGGCGAACGAGAACTTCGTGCGTCTGCAGGACGAGCTGGCGGGCACAGAGAACCGTATTGCCGTCGAGCGCCAGCGCTACAACAACGAGGTCCGCGACTACAATCGAACCATCAAGCGATTCCCGACCAACCTCGTCGCGCGCACGTTCGACTTCCAGCGCCGCGATTACTTCGAGGCCGACGTCGATGCGCAGAAGGCCCCTGAAGTTCGCTTCTAGCGCGCCACACAGGCACCGATGGCAACCGAACCCGACGAGCACGAGCACGAGCACGACGAGCACGACGAGCACGACGAGCACGAGCACGAGCACGCGCACGGGTCGCATGCAGGCCACGGCCATCACGCGCCGCCCGACAAGATGACGCGAGCGTTCGCGATCGGCATCGCGCTCAACATCTCGTTCGTCGTCATCGGCATCATCGCGGGTGCCGTCGCGCGGTCCACCGCATTGCTCGCCGATGCTGCGCACAACCTCGGCGACGTGCTCGGCCTGGGCATGGCCTGGGGCGCTGCCGCCCTCGCCCGTCGAGCGACCACCTCACGCCGCACCTACGGCCTACGCCGAACGACGATCCTGTCCGCGCTCGCCAACGGCGGTCTGGTCCTGTTTGCAATCGGCGGCGTTGGCTGGGAAGCCATCTTGCGCCTCAAGACACCGGCGCCGGTCGACGGCGGCATCGTGGCAGTCGTCGCAACGATCGGCGTCGTGCTCAACGGTGTCAGCGCGACGTTGTTCGCAAAGGGCCGCAAGCGCGACATCAACGTGCGCGGCGCATTCCTGCACCTCATCGCCGACGCGGCGGTCTCGGGTGGCGTGCTCGTTGCCGGCCTTCTCATCTGGCAGACCGGCTGGATGTGGATCGATCCCGCGACGAGCCTCGTGGTGTCGGCGACGATTCTCTTCGGCAGCTACAAACTCGTGCGCGAAGCGCTCGACCTGTTGCTCGATGCGGTTCCGCCACACATCGATGCCGACGCAGTCGAGACCTATCTTGCCTCGCTACCCGAGGTTCGCGCGGTCCACGATCTTCACGTGTGGTCGATGAGCACGACGGAAGTCGCCCTGACGTGCCACCTCGTGCTGCCCTGGCCTGCCGTGCAGCCCACGTTCCAGCACACGATCCAGGACGAGCTCGAGCATCGCTTCGGCATTCACCACATCACGATCCAGTTCGAGGATTGCGTCCGCGTGCAATGCGCGCAAGCCGCGCCCGAGTCGCTCTAGGTCACGCGCGTCGCTTGCGCCGCAAGAGAACGACAGCGACCAACACGCCGAGCATCAGCGACGAGCGTCCCGCGCCTGCGCCGCAGCAACCGTCGCGAGGCTTCATCTTCGTCGTCCCGCCGTCGGGTGCACCGTCGACGTTTGGTGCGCCGTCGACAGGGCCGTCGACAGGCCCGTCACCCGGACCCATTCCGAAGCACGCGAGCGCGCCGGTGCAATCGACGGCCGTCGACGTGATCCCCAGCTGGTTGACGAGGCAGCACCACACCGATTCATTGCCCATGTATCTCTGGACGCACTGATCTTCTTGAACCGTGCCCGCGGGGCACGACACCGGCGCTTGAATGTCTTGGAACCGCAACACGCCGGTCCACGCACTGAGGTCGCTCGTCTTCATGATGCCGAAGCCGTCAGACGGAATTGTCGGGCTCGGATAGTTCTGCGTACACGCCCACACGGTGCCAGCGCTGTCGTTGTACAGGCACCCGATATGCGGCGCGCCTGCGAGCGCTGTCCAGGTCGGCGATGCCGCGGTCGAACAATCCGTCGATATCCACGCGCCGAGCTCACGCGTGCCCGCGACGCACGTCGTTGCATCCGTGCGCACGAGGAACGAGAGGCCGTAGAGCGAATTCCGCGTCAGGATCTTTGTCCAGCTCTGCCCTGCATCCGTCGATCGATAGATGCTGTCGCCGCTGCCACCGCTCTCGAACGTCACCTTGACGTAGAGCGTGGTGTCTGACGTCGGCGAGATGCCGACCACGTCGATTGTCGAGTTCGCTGACACCGGCGTGATGCCGGTCATGTTCATCGCCGTGTAGCTCGTACCGCCATTGGTGCTCGTGTAGAGCAAAAAGATCTTGGGGTTCACACCATCGAGCCGGTAGCCCGTGAGGTAGATACGCTGCGCATTGCCCGGTGCGATCGCGAGTGATGACCACCAGTCGCCCGCCTGCCCTGGATTCGCCGACGTCGGGAACGTCATCCCGTCGTCGGTCGACTTGTAGATCTTCGCGTCCGCGAGATCGGCTGCAGCGTAGTAGATCGCACCGTCGGGCCCGCCTTTGACCCGAGCCACGAAGGTCATGCCCGGGGGCGCCGACGCGAACGTGCATGCGTTGCGGCGAACCTTGAGCCCGTCGAACGTCGTCGCGAAGATCGCGCCCGTCGACGAATACACATAGTCCGGATCGTACTGGCCGCCGTACCCGACCGCGCGCTCGCACATCCATTGCCATGTCGCGCCGCCGTCCCGCGACTCGACGAGACCGAACGTCATGCCGGCGAGAATGTGCTGGTCGTTGTCGCGTCGAAAATTGATCGTCGAGGTACCTGGATCGCGACCATTTGCATACGCCGACGTCGCGAACCCGACGGCAAGCAATCCAGCCCAGACGAAACGCATGGGCCCATACTACCGGTGCTCGTCGGTGCGCGAAATGGCCCGATCGAGCACTACATCCGAGCCTTTTCGCGGGCTTCGCGCACACGAAACGGAGTTGCAACAACCGCGACGGCACGGGCGTCCATTCATGTATGCGCGCCGTCATTGCCGTCGCCGTCGTCGGGTTGCTCGCGTGTGATCAGGGCGTCGTGGCCAAACCGAAGCCGGCGGTCGCGACAGTGACGCCGCCTGCGCCACCCAACGCGGAGCTGACTGCGGATGGACCGTTCACCGCTGCCGCGTGGGACCTCGTCGCGCCGCTGCTGACGACTCACCGCAACAAGTAACGGCCCACCGGCGCATTCGCGCAAAGTGCGGCGCCGCACCGACGAGCCGGCCGTGTACTGCCGATACGGCAGGATCCACGTCGCCACGAGGCGGCGCCGCGCGCAGCTCGCGTGATGCTTCGAAGCGGTGCGCTCCGCAACCCCCGCGATCACGACCGAGCTTGCTGCGATCGCACGCGAGATCACGCACCTCCGCCGGCGCGTGCTGCTCCTGCACGCAGCGGTCGTCACCGGCGGCGTCGCCGTGCTCGTGCGCGCATTTCACGGCGTGAGCCTCACCGAGCGCTCGCGCTTCTTCGCGTACTGGGCCGCGATTCTGGTGATGTCGCTCGTCGCATTCGCGATCAGCACCCGCATGCGCGAGCGCCTCGCGCTGCTGTTTGCTCGTGCGCGCTTCATCGAGATTCGCAACCGCTACGGCGGCGAGTAGATGTAGAGCGTGTCGGTCGGCAGGTACGCGAGCGCCGGTGCCCCGCCGGGCACGTAGAAGCGAGTGCCAACCGCTGCGCCTTGGGTGCCTGCGCGATTGACCGGTAACAGCTCGAGGCTGGACCAGCGATCGAGCGACGCATCGTAGAGGTCGGCTCCACGCAGTGCCGAATTGCCCGATTCGCCGCCGACACAGATCAGCTGATCGGCGAGCGCGCCGTACGCGCAACCGCCGCGCGGTACCAACAGCGTGGCCGTGCGCGGTTCCCACGCCGTTCCGCCCGGCGGTAATGCAAGCACGTCGCTCAGCGGTTTCGTCGAATCGATCGTGCGCAGGCCAGCTGCGACAAGCAACGTGCCGTCGGGCGTGCGCATTGCCGCCGGATGCGAGCGCGGCCCGGGTAACGCGGGCAGCTGGGTCCAGCTGTCGTTTGCGATGTCGTAGTCGAGACACGTGGCGAGTGCATCGGTCGTCGACGCGCCACCGAGCAGATAGATGTGCCCGGGCGCCGAGACGACGCCAGCGGCGCCGCGCTCGAGACCTGCCGGCAGTCGTGCGAGCGGTCGCCATGCGCTCGCGCCGGCATCGAGTGCCCACGCATCGCCGCGCGCGATGAACTGTTCGCCCTCGAGACCACCGAGCAGGAACAACGTGGTTCCGTTGCTCGCGAGATCGATATGCGACCACTGCACTGGTGCTGGAGGCAGCGGCGGCCCCCACGTCTCGGTCTCGGTATCGAACACGTCGACTGCATCCGTGATGTGCAGGCCTTCCGATACGCCGGTGTCGAAGCCACCGAGCACGACGAGTTGCGTGCCGAGCGCCGTCACGCCTGGCTCGAGTCGACGCGCGGGTATCTTCGGGCCGAGTCGCCACGCCGATGGTGCCGCGTCGCCCTGCATCGTCGTGTCGTCGCCGCAGCTAGCGCCGAGGACGAGCACGAGCCATGCGGCGTGACGCCTCACCGCCGGCGTGCCTCACCGCGTTTTACGGTCTCGGCGATCTTCGCGGCAAACGCCGGCCACAGCGCGCGCGGCAGGTCGTGGCCCATGCCCTCGATCACGAGCAGCTCGGCACCGGGAATCGCCGCGGCCGTCGCACGTCCACCGCTGACGTCGCACAGCTTGTCGACCGCGCCGTGGATCACCATCGTCGGCACGTCGAGCGAGCGCAGGCGAGCGGTCCGGTCTCCGGACGCCAGCACCGCAACGCCCTGGCGCATCACGCCGAGCGGATCGAACGAGCGATCGAACGCGCGCCCGGCGCGCTCGCCGATCGCGTCGAGGTCGACCTCGAATCCCGTCGAGCCGACCGCCCGAAACGCGTTCTGGCTGCGTTTGATCACGTCCTCGCGCGTGAACGCGGGTGGCGCCGCGAACACCTGCATGCCCTCGGGGTGCGGTTGACCGACGCTGCGATCGCCAGTCGACGACATGATCGACGTCAACGAACGGACGCGCGTCGGATGTTCGATCGCGATCGTCTGCGCGATGAAGCCGCCCATCGAGGCACCGACAAGGTGTGCGCTGTCGATGCCGAGGGCATCGAGTAACCCGACACTGTCGCCCGCCATATCCGAGAGCGAGTACGACGCCGACGACGTATCGCCCGCCATTGCTGCAATGAAGTTCGGCGTCGGCGCGCTCGTCAGATGGGTCGACTCGCCGACGTCGCGGTTGTCGAACCGGATCACGTGTAGCCCGCGGCCGACGATCTCGTCGCAGAGGCCGTCGGGCCAGCCGATCAGCTG
>DASUFX010000449.1:0-3488 GCA_036274355.1 Kofleriaceae bacterium
ATCGCGATCAACATCGCGAACTGCAGCAGTGCCGGCGGCACGATCGTCAGCGCGAGCATCCTTGCACCGTGCATGCTCGGCGCCTGCAGGTAGAAGCCGAGCCACGGCACGAGCACGGTGACGACCAGTGCGGTGGCAAGCTCACCGAGACCGCGCGCACACAACCGCAGTGGCGGCGCGCTGTACTCCCATGCGAGCACCAGCACGAGCACGAACGTCGGCACCGTCCAGCTGCCAACGCCGCGCGTGTCGAGCTCGGCCGTCAACGCAATGCCAAGTGCAGCAAACCCCAGCGCCGCGACGAGCGCGACACGCCGAGGCAACAGGCCATTCGGCAACACACGGCTACCGCCCGACCACTTCGTTGGCGTGTGGTTCGCGATGTCGGCTTCGAAATCAAAGTAGTCGTTCGCGTAGTGCGTCATCAGCTGGAACGCGGTCACGGCCGCTTGACCGAAGACGTAGCGCCCGACGTCGATCGGATGCCCGCTCGCGTGCGCGATCGCAGCGCCAAGCGCGTAGAGGACGAAGCCGCCGCCGAGGAAGATCGGCCGACCGAGCTTGATGAAGGCGATGAGTGCGTTCATAGCCGCACCCGGTAACGACACTTCTGCCGCTCGCCTTCCTTGTACATGTCGGTCTCCGGTGGCAGGTCGACGATGTCGACAAGCACGCCACCGACGAGCTCGCACGTGCGCCGCGACGCGACGTTCTCCGGGTTACACGTGATCCACAGCGTGGTCATGCCGTGCTGCCGCGCGAGCCCGAACAACAGCAGGCACGTGCGCGCCGCGTAGCGCTTGCCGCGAAACGGCAGGTCGACACCGTAGCCGATGTGCCCGGCATACAGCTCGAGGTACTGCGTCGTGCCGACGCGCAAGCTCGCGGTGCCTGCCTTCTCGCCGGCGACGCGCAGGTCGAAGCGATACGCCGGAACGCGATTGCGTTCGCGTTCGGCGAGCGTGCGTTCGACGAGGTGGAGCTCGAGCTCATTGTCGACGAGCGGCTGCACGTCCAAGAGGTCGATCTCGTCCTCCATCGCCGTCGGAGAATACCGTCTGTTTGCGCGCGCAGTGAATCGCGGAGCCCCCGGTCGACTGTGCGATTTCGCGCGGTGGGCGCTGCCAGTCAAACGTGACCTTGCGCTGGGCGAGTGAACGCACGACAACCGCGACTTTGCAGCGCTGCGCCTTGACGGCGAGCTCTCCGGTGCCATCGATGTCCTGCTGCGCGAGCATCGCGATCGGTGGCTGCGCCTGGTCCTGCGCGAAGGCCTCGACTACCGGAAACACGCCATCCGCGCACGCGACCCCAACGCGGATCGGTCCGTCGCTATGCGCGATGACATGCATGCCGCTCGGCGCCTCGAACGCACCGAACGCGAACAGGCCGCCGGGCTGGATCTCGATCGGCCGGCTCGTCGACTCGCCGGGATTCGGTGGGCCGAGCGAGCCCTTCTGTGGCCGACCGATGGTGAAGCGCTGATAACCGGTGCACAGATCGATCGCGATCGTCAGCCCGCGGGCGAGCTCGTTCTCGAATTGCTCGGTGCCGAGCTTCTCCGCCTTGGATCGGCCCTGCTCGTCGGGCGAGCTCGCGAACACGCTCGAGATGCCGCCGATCACCGACGACCACGCTCCTTTGGCGTCGACGTCGACCTTGCCGGTCGGCGTGAATTCGATCTTCGGTGTCTGCGTCGGCGAGAACCACATCGACACGACGTGATCGTGGCGGTCATACGCGATATCGAGCGAGCCTGGAATCGTCGCGTCGACCGCAAACTTCACGTACTGGCGCAGCTCGAACGTCGCGCCTGCTTTCTTCTCGCGCTTTTCGTTCCACTGCCAGCCATAGCCGCCGAGCTGAAACGTCACGTTGGTGCCGTCGTTCGTGATCTTGCAGTCGCGAATCCACAAGATGCCGGTCGTTAGCGGCTCGTTGCCTTGCGCGCGCAACCCGCGCAGCTGGCCGCGCATCATCTCGCATGCCTTCGCCGATGCGACCTCGGCGAGCATCACGCGCAGATCGGTGTCACCGACGGCGCCACGCACCGGCGGCGACGGAGGCAGTCGCGTCGCTGCGGGCTCCTCGTGCTTGCTACACGCGAAACTCGCAAGAACCGCGAACGCAACCACTCGCATGCACGTGTGCGGTGCAAGTCGCGCACCTCATGCGGCCGTGCGCCTATGTCTCAGCTACAGCCGCCGCCGTCGCATTGCGCCGCGCAAGTCGCGTCGGGCGTGCAGGCACCTCGGCAACTTCCGCCATCGCAGTCGAGATTGCATGTGCTGCCGGACGTGCACTGCGCGGCGCAATTGCCACCATCGCAGGAGAGGTTGCACGTCGAGCCCTCGGCGCAGTCGAGCCGGCAGTTCCCGCCATCGCAGCTGACGTTGCAGGTCGCACCACGAACACACGCGTACGCACAGTTACCGTCGTCGCAGCTCCAGTCGCAGGTCTGCCCGTCGGGGCATGCAATGCCACCCGGCGACACCGTCGCGTAGCCGGGAGCGGGTGCCGCAGGCGGCGGATTTCGCGAGTGCGCGACGCACGCGACACAGACAACTGCGACGAGGGCAACGAGTTTCATAGGTCCTCCGGGGCAAGGAGCCGCGAGATCGCCGATCGGTTTACGTGGCGATCACGGTTCGTTGCTCATTTCGAAGTGAAGGAGCGACGCCGTCGCCAGCTGGTCCTGAGTGATCTCGAGCATGTCGAGCGGGACCCCGTCGAGCTCCACGCTCTTCACATACATGCCCGAGCCGTGGGTCTCGATCACGAGCTCGTGGCCGCCGAGCAGCACCCGCGCCTTCGGGAACAGCGGCGCGGCGACGATCCAGCGATCGCTGCCCGCGATCGGATAGAGGCCGAGCGAGCTGAGCACGAACCACGCGCCGAGCGTGCCGCCGTCATCGTTGCCGGCGACGCCGTTTGGCTGATCGGAGTACATCGTGTCCATCACCCAGCGCGCCCACTTGTACGTGAGGTCGGGACGGCCGAGCTGGAGGAACAAGTACGGCGTATTGAGGTCGGGCTCGTTGCCGTGCCAGTAGTACTTGCGCGGGAAGTTCGCGGTCGACTCGTCACTGTTCGATTGCTCGGTCTCCGCCTTCTCGAAGAACGTCGTCAGCTTCGCGACCGCCGCTTCGCGACCACCGAGCACCTCGGCGATACCGTCCGGATCGTGAATGCCCGGCTCGAACAGCGACTGCCACGCGTTCGCCTCCGCGTACTCGTCAAGCCACGATAGCGCGTCGAACGAAGCCGTCGGGAACGAGCCGTCGGTGGCGCGGCCGCGCAAGAAGCCGACCGCCGGATCGTAGAGCATCCGCCAGCCGAGTCGCCGCGCCATCAACGTGTCGTGCTCGGCGGTGTGCCCCAGCGCGCTGGCGAGCTGCGCGAGCGCGTAGTCGTCGTGCGAATACTCGGCGGTCATGCTCACCGAGCGACCGGCGCTGCTCGGCACGTAGCCGTACTGCATGTACAGC
>DASUFX010000450.1:0-19647 GCA_036274355.1 Kofleriaceae bacterium
GTAGTCCTTGCGCAGCTGATCCAGCGCCACCTGATTTTTTGCCCGCGCGTACGCCTTCGCGAGCGTGCGCCACGCTTGGGCGAGCTCGGCGTCGACGGCGATTGCCTTCTTCAGCTTCTCGATGCCCGCCTTCGTGCCGGCCGGACTCGTGTCCTTGAGCGCGATCACGGCCGACAGGTACAGCGCCCACGACTCGTTCGGATCGAGGTCGAGCGCCTTGGCGCACGCTGCTTTCGCGCCATCGAGCCGCGCCTGGCGCAACTCGAGATCACAGCGCACCGCGAAGAACCCCGGCGCACCCGGCCACTTCTTCTGGCCGGCCGCGATCGCCTTCTCCGCTTGCGGATACTTGCTCGCGTAGACGAGGCCGAGTGCGTCCTGCACGGCGCCGAGCAGCGGCCCTTCATCGTCCGGCTTCACGAACTTCGCTCCGCGCGGCACGCCATAGCGCGCGCGCTTCGACGCGATCTCAGCGACGACCGGATCGTTCTCGAGCTTTGCCTTCGCGATCACTTCCTCGGTCCACGTCAACGAGCCGAGGCCTCCGTAGTAGAAGCCGATCAGTTTCTTCCATTGCTCGGCGGCGCCGGTCTTGAGCTGTTCGATCTTGCCGGCCGCGGTTAGCAGCTCGGCGCGCGCGCTCGCGATGTCGCGCTCCTTCACGAGTGCCGCAGCAACCGCGATGTGCGGCGACGGATCGGTCGGCGCCAGCTCGCTGACGCGCGTGCATGCTGCACGTGTCGCCTTGTCCTTGACGCCCGGCTTCGCGAGCAGCAGCTCGCACTTGAGCTCGTAGATCGTCGCGTTGCCGGGGTACGCGACGAGCAAGTTCTCGAGCTCGGCCATCGCGTTCGTCATGTCGTTCTTGCGCGCGAGCACCTTGATGCGCTCGAACTGCTCGAGCGCGGCCATCGGCACCTCGCCGGCGGCTTGTCCCATGCGATCGGCGGTGACCATCGCAGTGAGCTGCTTCGTGACGTCGTCGCGGTCGGTCGAGATCCAGCCGCCCCATTCCTCCTTCGAGACCTTCTCGAGGATCTCCTTCGCGATCACCGGCGTCTCGTCGTCGGCGAGCTTGCGATCGATCGCGGTCTGCATCAGCTCGCGCGTGCGATCGGCAAACGATGCTTGCTTCGGCGAGTACATCGGGTTCGCGATCCACGCCGGATCGGATTCGGCGACGGCGCCGAGCGTGCGCGACAGGAAATGCAGCAGCACGACGGTCTGCTTGTGGCGGCGATGCGCGGCGAGCACTTCGTTCCGCTCGGCAGCTTTCAAATCGGGCAGCCCTGCGGCGAGCGCGTCGGTCTCCGGCTTCTCTGCCCAGCCACGCACGACGACGTGCTTGCCGAGCAGCTGCGCGTCGCCGAGCTCGGGCATCGCTTTGCTCGCAGCATCGCCCGGTGTCACGTAGCCGATCACCCAGATCGCGTCCTTGCCATCGTCGGCGGCCGCGAGATCCTTCAGTGCGGTGTGCGGATCACCGGTGCGATCCCAATCCTTGATCGCCTCGACCTTGAGCCGAATGCCGAGCAGCGGTGTCAGTAGCTGACCGGCGTAGTCGATCTGGTCGTTGATCTCTTCTTTCCAGTTCGGCGTCGCCCGCACGCCGGCGTCGACCCAGACCCGCACCTTCGCGTCGCGCGGCTCGCCTTCGCGAGGCTTCGTCGCTTCGAGCGTTGCCGGCCCGAGCTTGGAGACATCGGTGGCCTTGCGTTCTTGGATCTGACTTCCGCCGCAGGCGACGAGCAAACACAACAGCAGCGCGCAGCGCATCCGAAGACTTTCCCCGTTGATTGCCGGTCGCGCAAGCCGCACCATCGCCGCGATGACACGGCTCCTGCTCGACGAGCGGATTCTCGGTGATGGCACTCACGCCCGCACCTACGCGACCTTCGTAGATGGTCAGGTTCGCGTCGAAGACGAGCAGGGCGCGCACGGCGCACTGTCGATTGCTGCGCTCGATCGGGTGATGGTGCGGTACGGACTCCCGCTCGAGAGTAGCGTTGCGCTCGACGGCGAGGCGCTCGATCTCGGCGAAGGACGGCGGCTCCGCAGGCTGCGGTACCACACGCCAGTCGATGCGACAGGCCGCGATTACCTGGTCTGGGAACGAACCGGCGAGGCCCCGCTCGCGGTGATCGCCACCCACGCAACCGCCGCCCTCCGCTACTTGGTGCTCCGGCTCGACGGAGAATGGGGGGCCTCGAAAATCTGAGGGGGACCGCTGCCAAGGATTCACGATCCGGGGGCAAAACCTCAGGTGAAGTCAGCGATGCCGCATAGTTGGACGTGGCATAGCGGCTGCTATCGTATAGGCCGTGCTGCGGAGTGTCTGGCTGACGTGCGTCCTGTCGGTGGTTTCGACCACCGCGTGGGCGCAGTCTGCCCAGCCGACGACGGCATCCGCGGTCGCGACGATTCCGGTCGCGCAGGCGCAGCAGGCTGCGAAGTCTGCTGAGCAGAAGCTCGTGACGCTGACGAATCAGCGCGTCGACCTGCGCCGCCGCTACGACGAGCAGCTGTCGGCGATCGATCGCCTGAAGAAGCAGAAGGCATCGTGGCGCCGCGATCGCGAGCTCAACAAGGCACAGGCCGATGCGAACGACACCGCGAAGCGGCTGACCGCGATCGATAACCAGATCAAGCTCGCGCAGCAGGACGTCGGCAAGGCGCGCAACGTGATGGTTGGTGCGATCGATGCCGAGCTTGCAACCGCGACGGGCGCTCGCGCGGACCAGCTGAAGAAGCTGCGCGCACAGATTTCGCCAGCACTGCCGACGCCGAAGAAGATCGTGATTCCGGATGCCGAGATCGATCCGCTCTCGGATCCCGAGGAGCTCGAGCGGCAGGCGTCCGCGCTCGCGGCGGTCGAGAAGCAGCTCGAAGCGCAGCGCAAGGGACTCGATCAGCAGCACAAGGACCTCACGCTGGTTGCCGAGCTGCGCAGCGCTCACGAGCGCGCCGGCGAGCTGTCGACGCGCGATGACGATCAGCCGCATCGCGGCGCGCAGAAGCCGACGTCGCGCTCTGCGGCCGACGAGGCATCGCCGACGGCGGGGGCAGGCAACGGCGACAGTGCGGGTGGTAGCACCGGCGGGGCCGGTGGCGGTAGTGGCAGCGGTGCGCAGAGCGGCGGCACGGGCGGCACGACCGATCAGTCGATCGGCGGCGAGACGTTTGGCGGCGACAAGCACACGTCGTCGACGTTCGAGTCGAATGCCGCGGTGGCGCTCGGCGAGGTGATCGACAAGTCGACGATCGAAGGCATGCTGCGTGCGTCGCGCTCGGGCAATCCCAAGGATCGCGCCGAGGCTGCCAAGCTCGCTCGCGATGCGGTGGCGAAGCAGATCGATCAGCTCAAGAAGAAGCGCGCGCTCATCGAGCTACGCGCGAAGCAGCTGCGCAAGCACTAGAGCTCGTGGCGCACGTAGAACTGGACCTGCGTCGCGACGTCGGGTGACGCGTCGAACACGACGTCGGGCGTCGGCTTCCAGGCCCACTGGTCCTTCATCTCGAGGTTGGCGGGGTCGTAGTCGAAGTTGCCCATGAGCAGCGTGCGGAAGCTCGACCCGACCAGCGTGTGTTTCGCGAGCTTGATGTCGAAGCCGAGGCCGAAGAAGCCCTCGGGCATCGCCTTCTCGTCGCGAATGTGGTCGTCGCCGTAGGGCACCGAGACGCGCGTCAGCTCGACGCCACCGCCGAGCTGGACGTAGCCGCGTAGCCACGTCGCGAGCTGGGTACGCGCGCCGATCGCACCGCTGAATAGCCCGCTCGTACGATCGATCGGCAAGTCCGTCGGCTGCGCCGCGCCGATCGAGCTGTACATGTCGATGCCGGCCTCGACGAACAGCGGCCCACGCAGCGCGCGCCCGCCGAACACACCGAAGCCGTTCATCCGACACACGTCCCATTGCCCGTCGGCGTCTTGCCGGCGGAAGCCATAGCCACCGACCCGGGCGCCGAGCTCGTAGTCATCGGCGAACGCAGCGGTGGTGGAAGACGCGACGAGGAGGAGGGCAGCGAGGGTTTTCGACGTCATGCCCCCGGCTACATCAAGAACCGCGCCGTGAACGCGCGTTCTCAGCTCGTGAACCCGGGACTCCAAACGGGGACGGTTTCAACGTTTGAAACGTCCCCGGGGCTCGGAGTCGCCGGATTCGACGACGGTCCCGCTACTTCGCTGCCGGAGTCCACCGCACGCCGGCGCCGAGGACAATCGCCGTGCCGCCGTAGCTGGCCGGCATGGTGTCGACGCTCGTCGTGTCGCGGCGGAGGATCCACATGTGCTCGCCGAAGACATCGGCGGTCCACGCGGGCGAGAACCGATAGCTCGCACCTGCGGTGGCCGCGACACGATTCGAGTCAGGCGACGACGGGGTCAGGTGCTCGGCGGGGACCGGCGACGGATCGTAGTAGGCGCCGCCCCGAACCGTGAGCTTCGGCGTGTGCCGCCACTCGGCGCCCGTGCGCACGGCGACCGTGTTGTGCCAGCCGTTCTCCTGGATCGCGTTTGGCGTCGCGTCGTTCGTGAAGTCGACGACGGTCTTCTCGTTGACGCTCCAGCGCGTGTACTCGAGATCGGCGAGCGCGGTGAGCGGACCGCGCCGCCAGCGCGCGCCGAGCACGAGCTGGTCCGGCATTGTCATCGACGTCTTCGCGGTCTGATCCGGCGTCTTCTCGCTGAACGCGTCGGGCGCGGTGAAGTTCGCGTTGCCGTCGAAGTCGATCGTCGTGCGGCTGCGGTACGTGAGGCCGATGCCGACGTCTTCGCGCGGCACGTAGTACGCCGACGCGTCGACGCCGAAGCCACGACCGGCGAGGTCGAGGCGAACGTCGCCCTGCATGTCGATGAAGTCGAGGTTGCGCTGGATCTGCAATCGGCCGGCGTCGAAGTGTGCGCCGGCGGCGACGCGCAGCGGGCCGACGCGGAACGCACCGAACGGCGCGAAGCGGATCACCATCAGCTCGGTGCGCACCGCTTGGGTCGCGCCGGGCCACGTGGTCGGCCACGTCACGCCGCCGCCAAACGGCACGCCGATCGCGATGCCGGCGGCCCAGCGATCCTTCGCGAAGCTCGCGTCGAGGTGGGGCGGGGTAGACCACTTGCTCTCGGTGCTCGCGTTCCAGTCGTCACCGCGCGCTTCGAGCGACGGCCGCGCGAGCGCGAGCGAGAGACCGAGGCGGAGGCCACCGTCGTCGGCGAGCGCTGCGGGTGCATGCCATGCCGCACCTGCGTCGTCGTCGCGACCGGCACCGGCACCACCGGTCGCCGAGGACACCGCGTTCTGCTCGCCGACGGCGAGACCGCCTGCGTATGCAGTGGAAGAAACGAGCCCGAGAACGGAGACAAAGAGGATTTTCTTCATGGCTGAAGCTCCCCGGAGAGGAAGTTTGCGAGGTCGCCCGTACCGCGTAGGTATTCGGGCTCGATCGGTATGGTCAGGAACGCGTGCTCGGCGATGTAGTCGCGGCGCGGCGCGTGCGTGACGGCTTCGAGCTCCTTCGTGTTGTTGTTCGGAATGATCATGTCGAGTGTCGCCATCTGAAGCAGCACGGCACGGTTCTCGGTGATCTTTTCGCCGTAGTGGAGCGGATCGACTTTGTCCATGAACCACTTCGCGACCATGACGAAGCGGTGGCCCTCGAACGATTCGCGAGTGACTTTCTGACGGGTGAAGAATGCGTCGAGCTGCGCGCTGAAGAATGTCGAGTCATCGAACATCGGCACCAGGTCCGCGCCGGGCACGTTGAGCACCGCGCGCTTGATGTCGGGGTCCGTGCCGAGGAAGACCGCGCCCATGATGCCGCCGAGCGACTGGCCCGCGTAAAAGATCTTCGACGTGTCGATCGGGCGGCCGATCACGGACTGCCAGTTGCCGAGGCGCAGCACGCGATCGAGTGCGCCCAGATCGACGAGCGCCTGCTGGAAGTGATCCTTCGTGTTTGCGATGTGCTCGATCTCGAGGAACATCGCGCCCGATGCGACCGGCATGTCGAGCACGCCAAACGTCGCGAGCTTGTTGCCGTTGCCGTTCGCATCGACGCAGCGGCCTTCATCGTTGCACGTCGTGCCGGACTGACAGGGTTCGAGTGACGTCAGGCTGCCGTCCGTCGGATCGACGACCGAGATCGGGCCGCCCTTCGCACAGTAGGTGCGTGAGCCGTGGTACGGGAAGTCGATCGAGATCGCCGCGTAGCCCTTGGCGGCGAGCGCGTCACCGACCGCGAGCACGAAGCGGCGCTCGGTGATGAGACCGTGCCCGAAGATCACGACCGGCACCGGACCGGTGCCTGTTTTCGGCAGTGTCATCGTGAACTTCACGTTCTCGACCGCGTGGCCACCGTCGCCGCGCCAGCTGCGCAGCTTCGGATCGAGGAAGTTCGCGGTCTCGATCGTGCCGTTGTAGACGGTTTTGACATTCAAGATCGAACCGATGCCGAACACGAAGTCGCCGAGTGCCTGTGTTGGCGTCATCGTCGTGACGTTCGCCGGCTCCGTCGACGTACCGAGCTTGGCGGGCAGCTGACGGAGCGCGGCGAGCGGCTCCTTCACGCTCATCGTCGTGAACGGCCACGCTGCTAGGATCTTGTCGCGGCCGATCGTGTCGAGCGCGGCCGCCAGCTCCTGGCGCGAGTTCTCGAGCTTGATCGCATCGTGATCGCCGACCGCGTGGATCTGGCTCTTGCCGTCGACGAGCACCGGCGTGTGGCTGCGCAGGAAGTGACCGATCGGCATGATCGCCGGCTGCTTGCCGAGCGCGTCCTGCACGTCCTTCGAGAGAACGAGCGCGTACCGCGTCTGCTCGGCGAGCCGGCCCGCCTTCGGCGTAACCTGAATGTGCTGCTTGTCGGTGAGCAGCTCGACGGTTGCCGGCACCAGCGTCGCATTGCCGCCGATCTGATAGAGCTGGACGTTCGCTTCGTTGATCGTCGTCGGGTTGAGCGGTGCGGTGAATTCGAACAGCTGGCTGCCCGACAGCGATGCGCCGTCGAGCTCGGCGAGCCGGCCCTTCGCTTCTTTCTCGACCGCGCTGTCCCACGGTGCAGCGGGCACATCGACGAGCCCGGTGCTCGGCTCGATCATCAGATCGATCGGCAGCGGGATGCGCTGCGACGGTTGATCCATCGCGAGCTCGGTGCGCTTGGTGACCGTGAAAGCCCACAGCGCTGCGACGTCCTCGCGCGGCAGCTGCTGATCGGCGAAGAAGTCGAACGGGCCGAGCAGGTCCTCGCGAATGCCTTCGAGGCGCGACGCGTTCGAGACGCGCTCGCCGTGATCGTCGCCCGGGAACGCATGCTCGTGGTTCGGCGTGTCGAGCGCTTCGGTCTGGCGCAAGAAGTAGAACGCGGCGTCGCATTCGACCTTCTCGCCGGCCTGACCCTTGAGGCCTTGCGAACCGCCGCGGACGAGCGCGACGTAGCGATCGCCCCGTAGCCAGCCGGTGCGCGGAGGATCGATCGTGAGCTTCTTGCCGTCTTGCGAGAGCGAGATGCGCGCGTCGTTGACGCGCTGTGGAACCGGACCCCAGTGCCAGATCTGGACGGTGCCATCGGTGATCGACGTCGCGTCGATCGCGCCGGTGAACTCGACCGTCGCCGACATCAGGCTCGACCAACCGTCGAGCGTCTCGAGGTAGTCGTAGAACTCCGCTTCCGTCGGATTGAGCTTCGCGCGTTCTTTCTCGGTGTCGTTCGGTAGATTCAGCCGACCGGCCGCTGCGTCGCGCAGCACGTCGGTCGGCATCGGAATCACCGACGCATCGGGATCGAAACGCGCGTGGATAATCTTCGGCGCGGGATCCAGCTCGAGCGTTGTACAGCCGGCGAGAAACAGTCCGATGAATGCGAGTTTCCGCACGAATCTCCCTCCCAGGAAATGTCGGAGATGGTTCTGCGCCTATATTGAAATCGAGTCAAGAGGCAATTGAGTTTCGGTCAATGACCAGAACTGCCATTCGATGCATTGTGAGTCACCCTTGACAAATGACTCATCTACACTGAGGCTGTTAGAAATGCGGTCCACACCACTTTCCCGCCTGCTCGATGAACCCGAGCCGGCGAAACGCGTGACGCCGCTCGATGCGTTCAAGCTCGCGCGCACGAAGTGGCTCGCCGGAGAACGCATTGATGTCGGCAGGATCGCGAGCGAGCTCGGCGTCGGCCGCGCGACCGTGTTTCGCTGGGTCGGGACGCGTGAAAACCTGTACGGCGAGATCTGTTCGGCGCTGTTCAAGAAGGAGCTCGACCGTGCTGTGGCGGGAGCGCGCGGCAGCGGCAGCGACTACCTGGTCGACGTGATGACGAAGTTGTTACATTCACTAGCGGCAGCCACCCCGCTCCGGCGCTTCGTGGCCGAGGACCCGGAGTTCGCGCTGCGCGTGCTGACGTCGCGGCACAGCCCGGTCCAGCGCCGCTGCACGATCGCGGTCAAAGAGCTCATCGACGAGGCGACCGAGGCGGGCGAGATGCAGCCGGCGCTGCCGAGCGACGAGCTCGCGTACATCATCGTGCGCATCACCGAGTCGTTCCTCTACCGCGACGTGATCACCGGCGTGTCAGCCGATATCGAGGCGGCGATCGCCGCGATTCGCATCTTGCTCACCGCCGAGCCGGATCCGAGTCGGCCGCGCAAGCGCAGCAAGCTACGCCACTAACGATCGACGACGCGCGCGTTCGGTAGTGTCGACGGTGGTGGACTCTTGTTCCGCCCGCGGAGGACGGGCAGCACGACATCGACGACGAGCGCCATCGCGATCGTCGTGACCACGAGCAGCGGTCGCATCCAGAACGGGTCGACCATCTCGTACGCCTGGTCGGTATCCGCGATGAACAGGATCGCGCCCAGCATGAGCCATGTCGTCAGCCACATGATCCACATCACGAGCAGTGGCCACTTCGGGCGGCGATACGCCCAGCCCACCGGAAGCATCATCATCACGACGAGCAGCGTGAGCTCGTCGCTGCCGGCGCGCTCCAGATGCCGTTGGTAATCCATGTCGGTGATCGATACCGGGATGTAGCCGAGCACGATCGTGAGGACGCCGAGCGCGACCGCAACACCGATTGCGATGCGCAGGCGCCGCACGATCATTGCTTCTCGTGGATCACTTTCCATAGACCAGCCCCGCGTAGACGAGCTCGCGCTTGAAGTCGAGCTCCATCGTGTTGCCAAGGATGTTGCGCCAGACCGCGACGCGACCCTCGACGGCCCAGCTGCCGACGAGCACGCGCGCGAGCCGGAGCTGCAGCGAGCTGCGGTTCTCGTCCTCGACGTTCGTGAACTCCTGCTGCTGCAGGTCGCGGCGCACGAGCAGGCCGTCGAGATACTGGTCGGCCTGCAGGATCGCGAGCAGCGTGCCGTACACTTTGTTCGGCAGCGCGACGGTCGTCGACGCCTGCACGCGGTGACGGACGAGCGACTGACCAAAGCTATTCGAGTCGATGATCGTGATCTGGTAGCCGAGCGCGGCGACCTGGCGGCCCACCCACGTCAGCTCGATACCGAGCCGCTGATAGCGATCGCGACGCTCGATGTCGGTCGCAGCGGTACACATCGGATCGGCCTTCGTGCCGGGCGGACACGCGTTGATCAGCGCGACGGCATCGAACGCGCGGTTCTCGAAGCCGAGCGACGCGACGAGCTCGAGGCTCTTCGTCTTCGCCGGCGGTTGCCACAGCATCAGCTCGAGCCGCGCGTTTGCCGCGGGACCGCGATAGTCGAAGTCGTGATCGGGTTTGTACGTGAAGTCGTGCACGCCGAGCGCCAGCGTCAGCTCGTGCTCGTCGTCGTTCCGCATGGCGAGCATTGCGTCTGCGCCGAGGTTCACGAACGTGCGCGCGCCGATCTCGTCGGACAACGGAATCGCGTCGATCGCGGTGAGGCTGAAGCCGCCGAGCACGGGCCGGTCGCCGAACTTGTGCAGCCAGCGCAGGTTGCTCGCGAGGACGGCGACGTTCTCGACCGCGACGTCGTCGTTGGCGACCACGCGCGTCAGATCCGAGAGGTCGAGCGCGAACGCGCCGCCGAGCACCTTGCCCTTGCGATTCACGCGAGCGCCGAATCGCATCACCCAGGCTGCGATTTCCTCGGTGTCGAGGCCAGGGCCGGTCTCGACCCGCTGAACGTTGCTATCGAGCTCGGCGCCGGCCTCGCCGGTGACCAGCCACGGGTTGGCCTCTGCGCCACGTGCCGCTGCCGCAAGGGCAATCAGCACGGCAACGCGACGCATGACCGCATCGTATCCCGGGCCGAGCCGTGGTAGGGCAGTGGGATGCGTTGGCTCGCCGCACTGTTTTTCGTGTTCATGACCGGATGTCAGGCCTGTAAGGGCGACCCGGAGAAGTGCGACCGCGCTTGCCGCAACTACGCGCAACAAGTGTTCTGGGAGGGGGCGAACGCCGAGATCGACAAGCTGCCGGCCGACCAGCGGGACGCCGCCCGCAAGCAAAAGATGGCCGAGTTCGCGGCCAACCTCGAGAAGGGCGTCGATCTCTGCGTCAGCAAGTGCGTGTCCGCGAACAACACGAAGGACACGGACTGCTTGATCGGCGCGAAGAGCGCGGCGGCCGCCAAGGCCTGCGTCAAAGACTAACCGCGAAGGCCTGCGTCACGTCGGACGGCGACCACCACTAGTGACGGTGGTCGCGCACTTTCGGCGCGTCGTCATCCTTCTTCTTGTCGTCGTCATCTTTGCGGTGATCGCGCACGACCGGCGTTGAGTGCGGCTTCGGCTCGTCACGGTGATCGCGCACGACCGGCTCGCTGCGGTGGTCACGACTGACCGTCTCGTCGCGGTGGTCCCGCACGGTCGGCAGCGGATCACTCCGGTGGTCGCGATCGCTCGTATCGCTCGTGCGGTGATCGCGCACTGTCGCCACGCTCGCGTCACGCCACACGCCCACTTCCCACTGCCACTCGATACCGGTCCAGATCCACTCGCCGGCAACCCACTCGGCACCGTCGTACGGCGCATCACCCGGCACCTCGGGCTTTGGCGCCGGCATGGGCGGTCGCTCGATGGCACCGAGCGCGATCAAGTACTCGCGCATCGCCGCGCGCACCACCAGCGGCTGCTCTTCCAGGTACTCGCGATGATCGGCGCGCGCGTGGCACTCTCCGGTGAAGTAGCGAATGAGCTGGCCGCGGATGTCGAGCGCCTTCACGCGTAGCTGCATCTGGATCGCGATCCGCGCCTGCACCTTCGGATCGGCCTCGCGGCGCGCGCGTGCTTCGGCGTCGAGGTCGCGCACGCGCACGACCTCGTAGCTCGCGAGCACGTTCGCGTCGTCCGCGATCGCGCTGACCGTGCACGTGCCGCTATCGAGCGTGATCACGGATGCCTTCGCTTTCAGCCGACCCGCGCCAACGTCGCCCGGCGCGAGCTCGACCGCATCGCTCACCGTCGCGTTCGCGATCGCGACGCCGGCTGCATTCCCGACCGCTTGGCCCGACACCGTCGCATCGACGGTCGCGTGGTTCGTCTGCGCGTGCGCGTGGACGTCGGGTGTGACGGCACCGATCACCGCACCGGTGATTCCCGCGACCCGCTCGCGCTCGCGCTGCTTCTCCGCTCGCAGCTCCGCGATGCGGCGCGCGCGATACTCCTCGGTCGTCTCGCCGGCGACGCCGCTCTGTGCAGCGCCCGGGCAGATCACGGTCCACTCGACGAGCTGCGCGCGCGGTACGTCGAAGCGCAGCTTCAGCTCGTACACGCCGCGGGGCAGGTTGATGCTTCCCGCGGGCGCGGGATCGGTCGACCCGCGCGCTTGCACGGCGGTCGCGCCGCTGCCAATGGTTTCGCGTTTCAGGTGTCCGCCACACGCTGTCACGAGCGCGAGCATCGAGAGGTAGCCCAGCCGCATCGCGGTGGCGTAGTGCCATCACCGTGCCACGCCGCTGGCCTCGCGTTTGCGATGGCTCTCGACCATGCCTCCAGCTCTGAGACATGTCGACGCACACTTGCACGCGGTTCTGCACGGCCGCCAGGTCCTCGCGGCCGCGGTGCGTGAACAACGGGCTACGCTCCGCAACAACACCGTGGTCCGCTCACTACGCCTTTGGCGCCTGTGGATCGCGATCACGCTCGCAGCCTGCGGAGGTGGGCATCGCGGCGACACGTACGCAAAGGCATCGCACGAGCAGGAGCAGTGTTGCGAATCGTTAAGCGGCCCAAGCCGCGACGAGTGTCTGCAGAAGCTCGTGCGCGTCGACGATCCCGAGGTCGCGAAGACGCGCGCCAACCAGGATCAGTACGCGTGCGTCGTCGAGCACTTTGTCTGTGACCCGACGAGCGGACACGCGACGCAAGCCAGCGCGCAGGCCCAGCTCGACTGCATTCAGGACCTTCGCTAACAATAAACGTCACCAACGCCGCGCGTCGTGCGTTCAAGCATCATGCAGCGCGGTTCCCTCCTCCTCGTGATGGCCGCGGCGTGCTGGCAGAAGCCGAGCGCTACGACCGGCTCGGTGACGTCGTCCGTGATGGCGCGGCCGCAGCCGAGGTCGGGTCTGGCGTGCGCGTTCGTGAGCGCGCGCGATTCGGAAAACCATTGGTCGAACGCACAGATCTATCTGGTCGACGGCGTTCATCGCATTCCGGTCAACCTGACGAACGACGCGCAAACGAATTGGGCACCGGCGATCTCACCCGATGGTCGCGAGATGGTGTTCGTCGCATCGCGTGGGCACGGTCTGTTCGTGCTCGAGCTCGAAACCGACGAGTCACGCGAGGTGCCGATCGCGACGCCGGGTCAGCCCGCGTCGCCGCGTTGGCTATCGGGGCATCGCATCGCGTACGCGGCATTCACGGATCGGACAGCCGTGTGGCTGGTCGATATGCGGGGCGATTCACCCCGACAGCTGACGTCGCCTGGGCCCAAGGAATCCGACGACGGTGGCTTCGCGATGATCGATGGCGGCAAGCGGATCGTGTTCTCGCGCTACGATCGGCTGACCGGAGAGCGTCATCTCTACGTGGCAAACACCGATGGCTCCGACTCGCCGATCCGGATCACCAACACGTCGAAGGTCAGTGAGACGCTGCCGACCGTATCGCACGAAGGACAGCTGCTCGCGTTTCGTCGCTTCGCTCATACAGACTTCTCGGATCAGATCCGCATCGTGTCGACGCGCGACTTCTCGCTCGTGCGCGACATCTCGCTCGCGTCGCCTGCGAAGTGGAACATCAACGGCCTCGACTTCACCGGCGATGATCGGCAGATCGTGTTCGGCGCCGATGCGGACGACGTCGGCGGCAACTTACAGAACCTGCACGGCGAGCTGTTCGTCGTCGGCGTCGACGGCGGAAACCAGCGGCGGCTGACCAAGAACGCCGCGTACGATGGTCAGCCAGCCTGCATGCCCGCCGTGATAAGCAAGTAAGCATGCCGGTGAACCGCTGCCCGCACTGTGGTCTCGTCAATCCTGCCAAGACGATGACGTGTGACTGCGGCTACTCGTTCGTCGATGGCGCGCCGCCGCGCTTCTCGCATGACCGGCCTCGCGCCCGCAACTCGAGCGCGGGGTCCGTGTTCGCGACTCGCGTGATGATTCGCATCGCGCTGGCCGTGCTGTTCGCCGGATTCGCGTTCGCGATTCGCGCGTGCGGCTGACCGGCTACCGGCCTTTGATCGCGAGCTCGATCGCGCGATCGAGCACCTCGTCCTTGCCGGCACGCACGCCAGCGAGCGTCGGCCGGATCACGATGTGCGGCGTGATGCCGACCTGCTGCAGCTGCTTGCCGTCGACATGGCGCACTTCTTGGCCCGTGAACGACATGCGCAGACCACCTGGCAACCGCATCACCGTGACGTCGCCGTTTGCACCGTGCGTCGGGCTTCCCACGAAGGTCGCGCCGGCGGCTTCCTGCAAGAACAGGCACGTGTGCTCCGATTGGCTGATCGCGCGGTCGTCGATGACGACGATGACCTTGCCGCGGTAGATCGTTGTGCCCGGCTCGAGCGGCGGCAGCTTCTGCAAGAAGCGCGTGCGCGTGTCGGCAACTTCGTCGTCGGCCAGCATGCCGAAGACGTGCGGTGCGAGGAACTGTGCGCCGTACTTCGCGCCGCGCGTGTTGAGTCGCGGCGCCAGCGACCACGCGACGCCGTTCGGATAGCCGCGCATGTCGAACACGATCGCTTTCGTGCCGTCGAGGTCCTTCATCGCCGCCGGCACCTCCGGCACGGTAAGTGTGCGCAGATCGATGTAGCCGATGTTGCCGGCGAGCTTCTTCCAGTGCGGCTCGCTCGACGGTGCATCGAACGCCGCTGCGTAGCTTTTTGCCCGCGTGACCACAACATCACGTAGCTTGCCGCGAGCGCCGCGAACACCGAGCTTGACCTGTGTGCCGTCATCGCCTGTGAGCATGTAGGCCGCTGCGCGTTGGTCGCGTGATTCGGTAGTCGAGCCACTCGTGATCGCGCGGCGTGCAGCGAATGTTTCCGCTGCCGGCTTGCCGTCGATCATCTCGATCACATCGCCAACCGCAACACCGAGCTTCGCGGTCGCCGCCGCGTCGAGCAAGCGCACGATCGTCGGCCGGTTTTCGACAAGGCGTACCTCGAACGGCGCGATCCCCTTTGGTTTCGCCGTAGGATCCGGTGCGCCGGGAAAGACGTTGACGTGGCCGTCGTCGACGCGCGCGGCCATTTCCTTCAGCACGCGTAGGTACGTCTCGCGATCTCTTGCGGCGTCGAGGCGCGGCAGCATCTCGCGCAGCACGCCGTCCCAGTCCTTGATCAGGTAGCGATAAGGCTCGAACCGATCGATCACGGCCCACATCCTGATTCCGGCGAGTAAGCGGTGCTCGCGCGATGGCAGCGGTGTGCTCGCGTAGTCGTCATCGTCGCGCACGCGCAGCTGCGGTAACTCGCGCGGCTTCGGGCGCGTGCGTTTAGCAGCCGGCAGCTTCTTTGCCAGCGTCTTCGCGAGCTGGCGCGCGCGGACCATTGGATCTTGGCCGGCGGGGACGCTGATGTCGGCGGTCGGTGGCCCCGACAGCAGCTCGTTGAGGCGGACTTGCGCACGCGAACCGCCGCCGAGCTCGATCGTCGCCGTGTCGACGATCGCGTCATCGCGCAGTGCACCTTGCGCGACGATCGTCGCCTTGCCCGTCGCCTGTAGCGCGAGTGCCTCCATCGGCAGCCCTGCGGTCGGGTCGGCGACAAAGACGACGTGCGCCGGTCCTTGCTTGGGCGCTGGCTTCGGCGGCCGCCCGCCGGTGACGATGAACGTCGAGAAGTAATTGCCCGACGTGGTGCCTTGCTGCGTGCGCCAACCGCGATGTTCCACGCTCCGCATCAGCGGCCACTCGTCGATCGCCGGCAACACACTGGCGAATTGTTCGACGATCCAGCGCGACACCCAGGCACGCGCCGTGACGTTACGCAGATCGATGATCATGACCTTCGCTCCAGCGGCCTCGGTCGCGATCTGCGTCGCCTTCTCTCGCGAGCCCTTAAAATCGAGCGTGCCGGCCGCGAACACCGAGAGCTTGACCTCGGTGACGTGGTTCGCGGTCACGAGCCAGTCGGCGGGCGCCGCAATGTCGACCGGCTTGTCGTCGAGCACGCGCGTGACCGGGTCGCCGATCACGGCGAGCATGCTCTGCACGGCGGCATCGAGCTCCTTCTGCGTCTTCGCGGCCTCGACTTTCGGAATCGCCGCGACGAGCGCCGCATCCCAGTCGATGTCCTTGGTCTGCAGCGTCGGGTGGAAGAACTTCGCTTCCGCCCACACGCGTCCCAGCGTCATGAGGCGCGTCGGCGTGTCGGGCAGCGGCGCGTCGGCGCGGGCAGGCGAGGCGAGCAGGACGACTAGAGCAGCGATCAGTGCGCGCATGCCGGCGCAGCTTACCGCGCCGAAAATGAAAACGCCCCGACGAGCGGGGCGCATTCGAGCGAACGAGCGTGGCCTAGAAGTCCATGCCGCCCATGCCGCCCATGCCGCCGCCACCGGGGGCAGGCGCGGGCGCTTCCTTCTTCGGACGCTCGGCGATCATCGCCTCGGTCGTCAGGAGGAGGGCCGACACCGACGCGGCGTTCTGCAGCGCGGTGCGCACGACCTTCGTCGGGTCGATGACGCCGGCCTTCACGAGGTCGGTGTACTCGAGGGTTTGCGCGTTAAAGCCGAAGGCTCCCTGCGCTTCCTTCACCTTGCTGACCACGATCGAGCCGTCGACACCCGCGTTCATCGCGATCTGGCGCAGCGGCTCCTCGATCGCGCGGCGCACGATCGACACGCCGAACGCCTGCTCCTCGCTGAGCTTGACCTTGTCGAGCGCGCTCTGCGCACGGATCAGCGCAACGCCGCCACCGGGCACAACGCCCTCTTCAACAGCCGCGCGCGTCGCGTGCAGTGCGTCCTCGACGCGAGCCTTCTTCTCCTTCATCTCGACCTCGGTCGCAGCGCCGACCTTGATGACGGCGACACCACCGACGAGCTTCGCGAGGCGCTCCTGGAGCTTCTCGCGATCGTAGTCGCTCGTGGTCTCTTCGACCGCGGCGCGGATCTGCTTCACGCGCGCCTCGATGTCGTTCTTCTTGCCTGCGCCGTCGACGATCGTCGTGTTGTCCTTGTCGACCGTCAGGCGCTTCGCCGAACCGAGGTCCGCGAGCGTGATGTTCTCGAGCTTGAGGCCGAGATCCTCGGTGACCGCCTGGCCGCCAGTGAGGACCGCGATGTCCTTCAGCATCTCCTTGCGGCGATCGCCGAAGCCCGGCGCCTTGACGGCGCAGATCTGCAGCGTGCCACGAAGCTTGTTGACGACGAGCGTGGCGAGCGCCTCGCCATCGACGTCTTCCGCGATGATGAGGAGCGGCTTGCCCTGCTTCGCCACCTGCTCGAGGATCGGCAGGAGCTCCTTCATGTTCGAGATCTTCTTCTCGTGGATGAGGATGTACGCGTCGTTGAGCACGCACTCCATGCGCTCCGTGTCCGTCACGAAGTACGGCGAGAGGTAGCCGCGATCGAACTGCATACCCTCGACGACGTCGAGCTCGCTGTTGAGCGTCTTCGCCTCTTCGACGGTGATCACGCCTTCCTTGCCGACCTTCTTCATCGCCTCGGCGATCATCTCGCCGATCTCGGTGTCGCCGTTCGCGCTGATCGTGCCGACCTGCGCGATGTCTTCCTTGCCCTTCGTCGGCGTCGTCAGCTTCTTGAGCGACTCGACGATCGCAGCAACGGCGGTATCGATGCCGCGCTTGAGCTCCATCGGGTTGTGACCGGCCGCGACGAGCTTTGAGCCCTCGCGATAGATCGCCTGCGCGAGCACGGTTGCGGTGGTGGTGCCGTCGCCGGCGTTATCCGAGGTCTTCGACGCGACCTCCTTCACCATCTGCGCGCCCATGTTCTCGAACTTGTTCTCGAGCTCGATCTCCTTGGCGACGGTGACGCCGTCCTTGGTGACCGTGGGAGCGCCCCACGACTTCTCGATCACGACGTTGCGACCGCGGGGGCCGAGCGTGACCTTGACCGCGTTCGCCAGCGTGTCGACGCCGATCTGAACCTTCGCGCGAGCCTTCTCGTCAAAAATAATGTCCTTGGCAGCCATGACGCTTCTCCTTACGACTCGATGACGCCGAGGACTTCGTCCTCGCGAATGATGATGTGTTCCACGCCGTCCACCTTGATCTCGGTGCCGGCGTACTTGCCGAACAGAACGCGGTCGCCCGCCTTCACGTCGAGCTTCACGAGCGTGCCGTCTTCGAGGCGCTTGCCCGAGCCGACCGCGATGACCTTGCCCTCGAGCGGACGCTCCTTGGCCGAATCGGGAATGATGATGCCACCGCGAGTCTTCTCGGCTTCCTCGACGCGGCGAACCAGGATGCGATCCTGTAGCGGACGTACGTTCATGACCTGTCTCCTAGAAATTCTGGGAATTTTGTTAGCACTCACCTCGCGCGACTGCTAACGGGCCTGGAGATAAGGCGTAACGCCGCGCCGCGCAAGGGGTGTGGTACCGGGATTTCTGAACAGAAACCGCTCCCGCGGGAGCTGTGCGAACCGTGCGAAAGCTGTGCGGATCTTGCCCTTTGGGCCGCGACTATGAAAATCAGATCATGGACGTCACGCTGGCCGCATCGGTGGATGAGTTCTTCCACGAGGTGGTGACCGACGCGCTAGCGGTGGTCGATCTCGACGCCAGCGAGCCTGCGAGCTGGTACCTGGTTGGCCTCCTCGGAGAGATGACCCGGGCTCGGCTCACCGACGAGCCGCTCGGAATCAAGCTGGCTCAGCCTACTGCTGATGCTGGCGAGCGCGTGCGGACCCTCAAGCACGTCGGCGATACGTCGCTCTACGTCGCCGGCTTCTTCGCCGAGTCGCTGACCCGCTCGCTTGTCGATGTCGATTACTACGTCGGCCTCGGTCAGAACGCCTACGCACAACTTGCGCGCACGTTTGGCGGCCAGAAATCGATTACCGAGGTCTACGCCGAGCTGGCGGACAAGTTCCCGAAGTTCGTCGACGTGCTCACCGAGGTCCGCAAGCGCACCGACTTTGCGACTCCCGACGTCGGCCGGCTCTACGAGATCTGGCTCAAGACCCGCGACGAGTGGATCGAAAAGAAGCTGCGCGCACTCGGCGTGCTCGTCGACGTCGATAAGAAGGTAATCCAGTAGTGCGGACGCTTGCCCGCGTTCAGCGTGGGCTCGAAGCGCTGTATCGCGTCGATACCGGTGTCACGGTCGACGACTTCATGATCGACGAGCCCACGCGTGATGGCCTCGTGCCTACGCGCCGGCCGCGCGAGCAGCTGCTCGTGTGCGAAGAGGCGGGCGAGATGTCGCTCGCACTGTTCATCGATCCGGCGGCGCTCTCGAACCTCGCGCAGCACGACCCCGGCAACCGGCTTGGCGACCACAACCTCGGCGACTTCCTGCTCGCCGTCGAAGGAGTCAGCCACTTCATCTATGCGATCTGGTGCGCGCGGGCCGAGCGGCCGGTGACCCAGCTCGAGCTCGAGCTGCAGGCCGAGGTGGACAAGTACGTCACCTGTCTACTCACGACCGAGGCGGCACCATCTCAATCCGAGGTGCTCCGATATCGGCTGTTTGTCGACGCAGAATACGAGCCCGATCTCGACGGTGACGAGCGCGACAGGTACCGCGCAGCCAATGACAATGCGCATCGCTACGCGGCCTGGCTCGAATCCACGTTCGTGGCGACGCGCCGCATCCCGGAAATGCTAGGGGAGCTGAGACGCTTCTACCGGGAGGGGCTGGCCGCCAAGCTGGCCCGGATCGCTCGCGCAGCCTGAGCCTGCCTGTGTAACATCGGTGCGTGGACCCGAGGGCGCCTGCAGTAAAGGTGTTGGTCTGTGCAAAGACCGACGTCGGCCGCGCGCGCACGACCAACGAAGACGCCTGCTCGGTCACCGAGCTCGCAAGCGGTCAGGTGATCGACGCGGATAGCGCCGATCGCACGGTCGATGTCGGCCACAAGGGCGTGCTGCTCGCGCTGTCGGATGGCATGGGTGGGCACCAGGCGGGTGAGGTCGCGAGCGCGCTCGTGCTCGAGTCGCTCGGCAGCGAGCTGACGCAAGACGCGAAGGGCCCGGTGCACCGCCAGCTCGAGGACGCGGTACATCGCGCGAACCGTGCGGTGCTCGAAGCGGCGAAGAGCGCCGACCGTCACGGCATGGG
>DASUFX010000451.1:0-18503 GCA_036274355.1 Kofleriaceae bacterium
AGCAGCACGTGGGATCGCGGCGCCGAACGCGGTCACCCAGCTTGCCGAGCTCGACACGCAGGAGCGCGAAGCACGCGCCCGCCGTATCGATGCCGAGCACGAGGTCGACCTCGCAGCGGCCGCACTCGCGCGGCTCGACGAGCGCATCGCGCGCGCCGAAGCGGAAGCGGGCGAGCAGGCCGCGCGTCTCGTGATCGATCTGATCGCGGATGCGCCGGGCGAAGCAACCGTGACCGCGAGCTACATCGTGCCGGGGGCGGCGTGGCGCCCGTATCACCGCGCACAGCTCGCGCGCGAGAGCGGCAAGCTCGACTGGCAGACCACTGCGTGCGTGTGGCAAGCAACCGGGGAAGACTGGACGGACGTCGAGCTGACCTGCTCGCTCGAGCGGCCATCGCTCGGCGTCGAGCCGCCATCCCTCGTCGATGACGAGCTGCGCGCGCGTCGCAAGCCGGATTCGGTCGTCGTCGAAGCGCGCGAGCAGCAACAGCAGGACACCGGCCTCGGCGGCGCCGGACCGCTGCAAGTGCCCGGCATCGACGACGGTGGCGTCGGGCTACGCCTCACCGCTGGCAAGGTGACCGTGAAGCACGACGGCGTGCCGCATCGCGTGCCGGTCGGCGGCTTCTCGGCCACGGCTCAGGTCTCGCTTGTCGGCATTCCGCTTCGCTCGCCGTGGGTGCACGTACGCGCGCGCATCATCAACACCAGCACGACGCCGCTGCTCGCCGGACCCGTCGATCTGATCATGGCGTCGGGCTACGTCGGCCGCGCCGAGATCGGCTTCGTCGCAGCGAACGAGAAGTTCTATCTCGGCTTCGGTCCCGAGGCCGACGTGCGCATGCACCGCGACGAGGAACGCATTCGCGACGAGGCCGGCATTCTCGGCGGCTGGAACACGCAGACCGTTCGCGTCGCGGTGCGACTCTCGAACCTCGGCGCGCAGAAGCGCGAGGTCACGATCACCGAGCGCATCCCGATCTCGGAGGTCGAGCAGGTCGAGGTCAACGCGTCGGCACCCGATGCGTACGAGCTCGATGAGGAAACCACGCAGGTCACCGCGCGTGCGCTCGACGACAAGGGCCTCGTGTCGTGGGCCGTCGAGCTGCCGCCGCTCGGTCGTCGCGCGGTCACGCTCGAGTACAAGGTCAAGAGTCAGCGCGGCGTCTCGATCACGTAGACTGTGTCGCCATGCCGCTGAGCCGCCGCACCGCGCTGATCATTCCGCTCGTGCTCTGCGTCGTCGCGATCCTGCAAGACGTCGCGATGTACAAGATGCGCCAGCACATCCACAACGTCTATCAACGCGCAGCGCTCGTGCTGTTGCTCAATGGCGTGCTGTTCGGCATCGCCGCCGCGTTCGTCGCGCCACGCCTGCAGAAGTTTCTCCAGCGGGTCGGCAAGGAGAGCCGCGTCGCGGGCGATTTCGGCCTGTGGATCTTCTACGCCGGCGCGTATGGCCTCTTGTTCTACGTCTACGTCGTGATCGAGAGACACGGCGTCGCCGCGCTCTTGCCCGCGAGCGTTCGCTGACCATGTCCGCCATCGTCGAGATGTTCGCGAACCGCGTGCGCAAGAACGCGCGCCATCTCGGCAAGTGGGCCAAGCGCGACAAGATCACGTGCTACCGCATCTACGACCGCGACATCCCCGAGGTGCCCGTAACGCTCGACACGTACGAGGGCGTGCTCGTCCTCAACGACTACCGCATCGATCAAACCGACACCGCGTGGCTCGACGCGCTCGGCGCCGCCGCGAAGGACGTGCTCGGTGCGACCGAAGTGTTCGCGAAGCAGCGCGAACGGCTCGCGCACCGTGGCGATGGTGGCCAGTACGAGCGCCTCGACGAACGCGGTGCCTGGCGTGTCGTCAGCGAAGGCGGTCACCAGTTTCGCGTCAATCTCAGCGACTACATCGACACCGGCCTGTTTCTCGATCACCGCATCACGCGCGCGCGTGCGGCGGCGGAGCCGGCGACATCGATGCTGAATCTCTTCTGTTACACCGGCGCGTTCTCGGTCTACGGCGCGGCGGCGGGCATGCAGACGACGAGCGTCGACCTATCGAAGACGTATCTCGACTGGGCGCGCCAGAACCTCGAGCTCAACAAGCTCGACGGCGAGCTGATCCACGCCGACGTGCGCGAGTTCCTCACCGATGCGCGCCGCACGGGCCGCCGCTGGGACCTCGCAGTCGTCGATCCGCCGACATTCTCGAACTCCAAGCGGATGGACTACACCTGGGATGTTCAACGTGATCACGCGGCGTTGCTCGACGATGTCGCGGCGGTGACGACGAAGGTGATCTGGTTCTCGACGAATCTGCGCAGGTTCAAGCTCGCGTGGACCAACCCACGCGCGCAGGTTCGCGACGAGACACACGCGACGGTGCCACCGGACTTCCGCGACAAGCGCATCCATCACGCATTTCGCATCACGGTATCCCCCTAGAGGGGCTACGCGCGGAGCGCGGCGCGCAGAGCGCGGAGCACCGTGTCGGTGGCAACGTCGACGCGCGGCTTGTGCGCGACAAGCGAGCTCTTGATCGCGACCAGGTCGGCAGGCGAGGGCGCGAGGCGCGGACGATGCGCGAGCATGCGATGCAGCCGTACCGCGATCGCATCGGGCCGGCGCAGATCCTCGGGCACGCCGTGCGCGCGCAGCCGCGTGATGAGCATCGCGAACCGCGCGGTGTCCCCGTCGTAGCGCCAGCGGATCCCGGCGGTGTCATGTGCGATCGCGGCGAGGTAGCTGTCGCGATATGCCTCGTCGTCGACCATCACGCCATCGAGCAGCAGCTCGACGCCGATATGAGCGACTGCTCGCCGCGGACCGCGTGCGCAGCCGGCGCGATCGAGTCGCTCGTCGAGCTCGCGCATGAGGGCGAGCACCGGTGGCAGGTGATGAAACGCGCTGTCGGTCGTGTGGTGGAGATCGATGCCTTGCGCGATCGACACGTCGAGGTGGTTCTCGGCCAGGCGCGCGCCGCTCATCGTCGCGAAGTCGGGCAGCATCGAGCCGAGCGCATGACCGCTCGCCACGGCGTCGAGGCTCGGCGCCAACCAGCTTGCGACTGCGGCGTGGCCGAAGAAGTTCACGAAGCTCTGCAAGGTTACAACAACGCGCGCGCGGATCCGAGCCGTTCGCCGACGGCACGCCGAGTGCACTTACGTGTGCTGCGCGATGTCGCCAGCGCGCCGTCATCTTCGAGGAAACCGAGCGATCGCGCACGCCATGCTGCGTGCGCCGGGCGTCTCGGACCCAGCGCATTACCACCGCCGTCTTACGTGGCTCGCGATCGTGCACCCGGCACTGTTTGCCAGCGCGGTCGCTGGAATCGCGCTGCTCGTCTGGCGCGGCGAGCTGTTCGTGACGCTCGCACAACGGTCGAATGTCGAGACTCTAACGATCGCGTTCTTCCTCGTGTTCTTCGGCTACTTCCTCGTCGTCGCCGCACCCGGCGCCCTCGGTAGCGCGCGGATCGGTTGGTACCGGCTGCGCGAACGCGTGGCGCGCGATCGCGAACGCATCGGCAAGCAGCGCGAGGCTGCACTGGGCGAACGCGGTGACGGTAGCTCCGCGGCGTTCGACAAGGTGATCGAGCTGGCTTCCGCGCCAGGCCACGCATGGGAGGTCGAGATCCGCGACAACGTCGGCTCGCTCGGCCGGTTGCAATTCGACGGAGTGCGGGTTCGTCATCTCGACGCGTTCCGCGGCGGCTCGAACACGTTGTTCGGCTACGTCGAGGACAAGCTCGCCGAGCTTGCCGGCGTCGAAGTAACGCTCGTGCAATGGTCATCGACCGACGAGGAGGCGCTGCTCGCCTACGTCGCGAATGCCGACGCGTTGCGTGCGATCGGCGAGAAGCTCGGCACGCGCACGTGGCCGGTCGTGACGCTCACCGACGATGCACGCGACACGTTGCAACGCGAGCTTGCCGCGCTTGCGCCGGCGCTTCGCGAGGAAGCATTTCTTCCGGACTGGGAGTTCGAGGGCGAGCACAAGCTGCCGATCATTCCCGAGCCGCTCGGCATCATCAGCCTGACTCGGTCCGAACGCCGCGTCGATCCGCTGTCGTCGCTGACCGCTGCACTCGTCGTCGTCGTCATCGTTCTCGGCTTGCTCTGTTACTTCATCGCGAGGCCACCATGGATACCCGGGCACTGATCGCATGCCTGCTGGTTGCTTGCACCGGGCCGAAGCCACATGCCGAGGTCGTGACGGTTGCGCCGTCGCCGGTGCCAGGCCACGAGCGCGTCACGCTCGCGGTTCGCAACGACGGCAGACACGGCGAGGTCACGCTCGAGATCACGCTCCGCGGCGCCAGCGGCAGCGTGCTGCACGACACCCACCACATCGATGTGCAGGCCGACGAGCGAATATCGGTCGTCGTCGATATCGCAGCACCCGCCGACGCGTACACGGCCACGGTCGAGGCGCAGTATCCGGACTGACGCAAGGCACACGCGTCCGTGCGCGGTGAGCGCCGGAGTCGCAAACTGGCGTAGCATCGCGGCGTGGTCGTCGTTGGTATCGATCTCGGGACGCAGAGCCTCAAGGCGGTCGTGTGCAACGAGCGCTTCGACATCCTCGGCTCGTTCGGTGTCGCGCAAACGACGGCCTACCCGCGCCCGGGCTGGGCCGAGCAGGACCCACGCGCCTGGGAGGCCGCGCTCGCTCCCGCCATCGAAGGCGCACTGATGGCAGCCGGCGTGCACGCGCAGGACGTCGCCGCGATCGGCCTCTCGGGACAGCTCGACGGCTGCGTCGCCGTCGACACGCACGGAGCGCCGCTGCACCCGGCGTTGATCTGGCAAGACAAGCGCGCGAGCGATCATCTGCGCGCCGATGCCACGCGGCTGTTCCAGATTACCGGCCAGATCGCCGACGCGAGCCACATGGCAGCGAAGGCGCGCTGGTTGCGCGCGGCCGGCATTGCCGCGGCACGGTTTCACCAGCCGGTCACGTATCTCGTCGAGCGGCTCACCGGCGCTGCCGTCATCGATCCGGCGCACGCGTCGACGACGATGCTCTACGACCTGCTCGCCGGCACGTGGTCGGCGGAGCTGCTCGCGGCGTTCGAGCTCGACGCGAGCATGCTGCCGACACTGCAACCCGCGCACGCGGTCGCTGGCGTGCTCACCGCGCAGGGCGCGCAGCTCACTGGCTTGCCGCCTGGGATTCGCGTCGCAGTCGGGACCGGAGACGATTTCGCGACGCCGATCGGCGCCGGCATCGTCAGCGCGGGATCGATCGCGGTCACGATCGGCACCGCGGAAGTCGTCGGCGCGATCGCGGATACACCGGTCTTCGACGTGCCGGCCGTGCGTGCCGCGAGCGATCCATGGCGCGAGCTTGCCGAGCCGATGGTCGAGACGCATGCGTATCCGACCGGCACATTTTTCGTCGAGAACCCGGGATGGCTCGCGGGCGGCGCCGTGCGCTGGGCGATCGAGACGTTCGGGTTCGCGGACGAAGCCGCTTTCGATCGCGCGGCCGCACAAGCGCCGGCAGGTGCGGCCGGCGTGACGTTCGTGCCGTCGCTGACCGGCGCGATGACCCCGGTGTGGCGTGGTCACGCGCGCGGCACGTTGCACGGGCTATCGAACGCGCACGACAGGGCGCACATTGCGCGCGCGGTGCTGGAAGGCATCGCGTTCGCGAGCCGTGATGTCGCGCGGCGACTTGTCGCACTCGGTTTACCGGCGCGCGAAGTGATCGTGCTCGGCGGTGGCAGTCGCAGTGGACTGTGGATGCAGCTACGCGCCGACGCGCTCGGCCTCGTGCATCGCGTGGCAAATCGCACGGACACCTGCGCCATCGGCGCCGCGATGCTGGCGTCGGTTGCCATCGGCACGCACGCTGACATCTACACAGCCGCTGCGAACGCTGCGCAGCACCCGACGACGTTCGAGCCGCGCGAAAGCCTCGAAGAGGCATACGGCCGCTATCGCCGGCTGGTCGCCGCGCTCGCGCCGCTCGCAGATCAGCCGTGGGCGTAGTCACTACGACGGCGTGACATCCTGGGCTACATTGCGGCCGATGCGACGGTTGTTGTTCGTCGGCTTGCTTGCCGGGTGCCTCGACGGCGGTGGTTGCTCGACCGAACCACCGCCCGAGTGCCTCGCTGTTGCGCCGGATACTGCCTGCTTGCCGCAGTACCCGCCGACGTTCACGAATGTCTACAAGAACACGCTGCAGCCGAACTGCGGCTACATGGATGGCTCGTGTCACTCGGCGAGCGGCCGCGCGGGCGGACTGTCGTTTCAAGACCAGGACACCGCGTACGCGGGCCTGCTCAACGGCATCCGCGTGAAGCCGATGAATCCGACGTGCAGCGAGATGATCGTGCGCGCGACGTCGCCCGGGAAGGACTACCAGATGCCGCCGGGTGATGCCCTGAGCGAACCCGAGCAGTGCGCGCTGGTCCAATGGGTACAGATGGGAGCGATGCCGTGAAGTACGTGCTGTTCTTGCTCGCGCTCGCGGCCTGCGATGGCTGCGACGGCGGAAAGTATTCGGTCGAGAGGCTGCAGAACCCGGAGACGTGCAAGGACTGCCATCCGAAGCACTACGATCAATGGTCGGGCTCGATGCACGCGTACGCATCGGACGATCCGGTGTTCGTCGCGATGAACAAGCGCGGCCAGCGCGACACGAACGGCGAGCTCGGCAACTTCTGTCTCACGTGTCATGCGCCGATGGCGCTCGAGCTCGGGCTCGCCGACGGCGCGACGTTCGATCCTGCGGCGCTCCCGCCCGAGGCGAGGGGTATAACGTGCTTCTTCTGCCACAACGTCGAGCAGGTCACCGACGATCACAACAATCCGATCAAGCTCGCGATGGATCAGACGATGCGCGGCGGTGCGAAGAACGCGGTCGACACGCCGGCGCATCACTCGAAGTACGACGCCGAGCTGATGGCATCGAAGACGAACCAGTCGACGATGTGCGGCAGCTGCCACGATCTCGTCACGCCGGCGGGCGTGCACCTCGAGCGCTCGTTCAAGGAGTGGAAGGAATCGATCTGGGCGACGAACGATCCTGATCCGCTCGCGTTCCTGCCGCAGACTTGTAGCAACTGCCACATGTTCCCGACCGACGGCGTCATCGCCGACAACCCGACGCTGCACGTGAAGTCGCGCACGCTCGGTTTCCACGAGCACATGTGGCCAGCGATCGATCAGGCGCTCACGCCGTTCCCGCAGATGACGGAGCAGGCCGCAGGCATCAAGCGCGATCTCGCCGATTCGATCGGCATCAAAGGCCCGAAGCCGCGCAACTCGAACGAGACGCCCGGTGGCATCTGTCTCGATCCACCGGGGCTACTCAACGTTCGCGTCGATTCGTTCAGCGTCGGGCACATGTTCCCGAGCGGCGCTGCGCAAGATCGCCGCATGTGGGTACACGTTGTCGTGAAGGATGCCGGCGGCACGATCCTTTATGAACGCGGCAAGCTCGACCCAGGCGTCGATCCCGAGCAGAGCACCGACCTGACGCTCAACTGCGCCCCGCCGACGAATCCGCTGATCCCGAGCCAGTGCGGCTCGTTCTACGACCGCACCTACAAGAGCGATGGCACGCAGGCGCACTTCTTCTGGGAAGTGGACCGCTACGACAGCTTCCTGATCCGCCCGGCGGTCACGCGCGATCCGAACGCCGTCGGCTACGACCACTCGACGACGGTGCAGTATCAGGTCGCGCCAGCAGTGTTCAGCGGTGCCGATCGGATCGAGGCCGAGCTGCTCATGCGACCGTTGCCGTTCGAGATGCTCCACCAGCTCGAGCAGTCGGGCGATATCGATCCGAGTATCCGGACGACGCTCGAAGCGATGCCGCCGATCGCGGTCGGTCGCAAGAGCATCTGGACGAAGGCCACAGCAGGCATGGTCGGTTCGCCAGCCGAGAACACGAACTGCAATCCCGAGTGAGCGTCGCGCTCAGGGAATGCAGAACTTGAATACGGTGCTGTCGCTGCTCGGATCGAGAGTCGCGCGCACCGTCGTCTCCCACACGCCCTGCATCCACAGGTTCACCGGATCGAGCTGGTACTGACCGGGCTCGGTCATCGGCGTGATCTGCACTTCGACGCCACTGCCGTGCATGTGCGCCGGCATGAACGGCGTCACCTTGAGCGTTGCCCCATCGACTGGAGCGCCGACGACGCCGGCATTCATCGAATTGACCTGTACGACCCACGTGTTGAAGCCACGCGCGGGCGGCGCCGGCTCCGCAGACATGAGCTTGAAGTCGTAGGTGCCCTTTTCGCCCGGATGCTCGAGCCCGACCACGAACGTATCGACGTTCTTGACCATCGAGCAGTCGACCTCTGTCATGTCGTCGCCCTCGTTCGTGCCGCACGCGGCGAGGCCGAGCATCACCACAGACTTCGTAGACGAACGCACGATCGAGATACGCATGACAGAGCGGAGGTTACGGCAGGTACGTGTCGCCGGGGAGTGCGGATCGCTCACCCGGGCTAACACGCTGATACCCCTACTCTGTGAGCAACACCATCGTGTCTTTTGCCAGGCCGATTCCGCTCGGGATTCCCGTATAGGTCACCCGCGCGATCGCCATGTTCTCGCCCGGAATCGACCACACTTCCGCGAGCGTCGCACCGGGCCGGAGAAATGCCGTCACGGTCGTGTGGCCGCTCGGCCCAACGCCACTGACCGGCTCGACCCGCAGCTGGAGCGCGAACTTGCGAATCGGCGGCTCGTCCTTGCCGGCGATGCGAAGCGCACGGCGCTGCACGATGCGCGTCGACAGCATCCACGCTTCCTTCGTCGTGTTGCCCGCGGGCTCGAGCGTCGTCGCGATCGCCGCGATGCGCACACGAATCTCCGCCGCGTCGTGCGACTGCTCGTACCACGCGTGAATCGGCACGAGGTGACCGACGCGCGGACCGCGCAGCCACAGCCGATAAATGATCGGCGCCTCGACCTCGTTGATGTCTTCGACGACGTACGCGACGCCTTCGGAAGCCGCGACGCCGAGCAGCGTCATCCGGTGGCCCAGGCCAGTGACTTCATCGGTCGTGCATGCGGTCGACGTCATATAGCCAAGCGAGAGCCGCAGCGTCGGCAGCGGCGCATCGCGATGGATGTACGCGTGAGCTAGCGCGCGCTGCATCCGACGAGTGCGCGCGAGGGCGATGAGAGCAGTCTGGGTCTTGGCGTCACGGTTCACGGCGGGTCTCAGAGCTATGAACGCGCGAGAACGCCAGGGGTTGCACTCGACGTGACGAATGCAACGTCCGGGAATAACGTCGTGTCTAGACCGGTTGAATGCCGAACCGGGTCAGGGCGTCTGGTACGTCACCGACGTTTTCTGACCTGCCCGATCAGTCTGGGTCCAGGTCCCGACGCGGCGGCCGGCGCGCATCTCGCCTTCGAGCACGCTGCCAAGAGCGAGTTGTCGCCACGGGCCTTCGAGCACGCCGTCCTTGTACGTCGCCGTCAGCGTGACGACACCATCGGCGTCGTAGCTCGTCCACGTACCGCTGCGCTTGTCGGCGACGAATTGGCCGACGACTGACTTCTTGTCGCCGCGATACTCGGTGTACGGGCCATCCGCGAGGCCGTCCTTGTACGTGGCGGAGGCCGCGACCTTGCCGTCGATGAACTTCTGCCACGCGCCATCGAGCTTGCCGCGCTTCCAGTGCTGCTCGAGCGTCGGCACGCCGAGCTCCGTCTGCTCGCGCCACAGGCCGTGCTTTTGATCCTTCGAGTAGCGACCTTCGACCACGGTCTTGCCGCGGATCGTGAGCTCCTCGTACTTGCCGTCGATCTGGCCGTTCACCATCGGCGTCTTCGACGCGATCTTCTGATTCGGATAGAACGTCAGCATCGTGCCGGTGCCGTTCGTGATCGTGAAGCGACCGAGCTCGTTGCCGGTCTTCGTGTCGTAGTAGACGAAGTCGCCGTCGGGCTTGCCGTCGGTGAACATGCCCTGGAACGACAGCTTGTCGTCGCCCCATTCGCTCCACAGGCCGCGCTTCTGGCCATCGCTGTAGTCGCCCTCGCGCTCCTTCTTGTTGTTCTTGTCGTTCCACACCCACGTGCCGGTGCGCTTACCGTGCTCGTACACGCCGGTCACGCGCTGCACTTTCCGGTCGCGCCACATCGTGAACTGACCGTCGAGCTTGCCCTTCGTGTCGTACGCCTCGTCGATCAACAGCGTCCAGAACTGCCAGATCTTCCGCGGGCCGCGTCGCACCCCGCGCACGAATGACTCCTCGATGCGCAGCGTGTTCTTCGCGCCGGCGACATGCTTGCCGTGCAGCTTGCCCGCGAACATGTTCGCGACGACGACGACCGCGCCGTTGTGATCGAAGATGCGCGCGAGTCCGTTCGGCACGCCTTTGCTGAGCGTGATCTCGCTGTAGAGCGGACCGTCGTCGAACCAGCGCTTCTGCTTGCCGGTGCCTTGTTTCATCGTGTACTCGCCGAGCACGTTGCCGCTCGGGCCGAGTTGCTTCCACACGCCGTCGCGCAAGCCCGCCACGTAGGTGCCGGTCTCGGCGATCGCGCCGCCGGGATAATGGCGCTGCCACGCACCGTCGAGCTTGCCGTCCTTGTAGCTGCCTGCGATCTCGATCTCTTGATCGGGAAACAGCGTGATGAAGTTGCCGTACCGCACGCCATCTGCGCGCGCGCAGAACCACGTCGGATCGGGATACGGCGCTGCGGTAACGCTCTCGCCCTCCGCGCACGATAATTTCGGAGGAGGCGGTGGTGGGGCGTCCGGTACGACAACGCCTGCGTCCGGAACGATTGGTAACGGTCCTTGCGCGATGCGCGGTGTGGTTGGTGCGGGGACAGCTGTCGCTACGAGTGGCTTCTCCGTCGGCGAGCCACATGCTGCTGCGAACGTCAAGACGAAGCACAGCGTGTGCGAACACTGCACAACAATATTGTGGCACGGAGCGGCGGCTACCGTGAAACACGCATTACGCTAGTGGAATGAAGGTAACGAGGTTAGTTGCGCTCTCTGTACTGATGGCAGTGGCGGCAGCGCCAGCGGTCGAAGCGAGGCCGCGTCCCGCCGGTGGTGGGAACTTGAAGAAGTTCTCCGCGAACAAGACGTTCGGCGCGGGTCTCGAGCTCGGCTCGCCGTCCGGGCTCACCGGCAAGTACTTCCTCTCCGATTCCAACGCGCTCGATTTTGGCCTCGGCTACATCTACCACTCGTACTACTACGGGGACGACGGCATCCATCTGTACCTCGACTACCTGTGGCACCCGGCGTCGCTGGTGTCGGCGGAGGCGTTCGAGCTGCCGTTCTTCATCGGCGTCGGCGGTCGCTACTGGGACTTCGACTACTGCGACGGCCGTGGCTGCATCAATTATGGCGGCTCTGCGATCGGCGTGCGAATCCCGCTCGGCATCGCCTTCGATTTCAATACCGTCCCGCTCGATATCGCCTTGAATATCGTGCCGACGATCGACTTCATCCGCGGCGATTACTACGACCGCGTCGACCACCACCGAGCGCACTTCGGCTTCGACGTTTCGATCGCGATTCGCTACTGGTTCAAGTAGTGGTAGGGTGCCTCCATTCGGCTCCGACCTTTGGCGGAGACTGGAGGTTCCCAGTGTCGCATCGTCTGCATCTGTTCAAGGCGAAGATTCATCGCGCCACCGTCACGCACGCTGATCTCGATTACGAAGGCAGCGTGACCATCTCCGGCGAGCTCATGGATGCCGCCGGAATGCTCGAGCACGAGCAGGTCCACATCTGGAACGTCACGCGTGGCACGCGGCTCGTCACGTACACGCTGCGCGGCGACAACGACAGCGGCATCGTCTGCATCAACGGCGCCGCCGCGCATCTCATGAAGCCCGGCGACAAGGTCATCCTCGCGACGTTCGCCGAGGTCGATGCCGCGGATGCCGCGAGCTGGAAGCCGATGGTCGTGTTCGTCGATGACGCGAACAAGATCGTCGGTGAAGGCGCCGAGGTCGCGGGACCGAAGCGCCGGCTCACCGCGTAGGCACGATCGCGCTCGCGTGCTTCACCGCGTCGTCTCGACGACGAGCGGCACGATCACGCCTTGCGCGTGCTCGACTTCGATGCCGCTGCGCCGGACCTCGATCTGGCCGTGGCCACCGACGCTGTAATACGCGCTGACGACGTACGTGCCGGGCTCGACCCCGTCGAAGCGATAACGGCCTTGATCGTCGGTGACGGTTTGCAGCACCTCGCCGCGCGGGCCGCCAACCACCGTGACGACCGCACCTGCGACGCGCTCGTGGGTGTTCATCTCGCTCACCGCGCCCTCGATGACTGCGATCTCCTGCTTCGACTTGTAGTGCGTGATCGCGTTCTGCGGATCGGCAAAGTCGATCGTGACCGGAGACGTCGCGCCGAGCGTGATCTTGACGTCGACGTACGTCGCTTCGCCGCGAGTGACGTCGATGTTCTTGATCGTGATCGGCTGGCCGGCATATTCGGCGAGGAGCGTGTAGCGACCGGGCGTTAGGTCGTCGAGCGTGTACATGCCGGCTTTATTCGATTCGGTGGTCAGCCCGTTCGACAGCCGCAGCGATGCGTGCTCGAGCCCCTCGCCACTCGCCACGTCGCGCACGAGACCGGTGATCGCGCCTGTCGTCGGTCGCTTCGGCGTGTGCGTAGCGCCGCAAGCTGCAAGCAATACCAGCAACATCCTCACGCGGGCAGTCTACGCAAACGGGGCGGGAGGCCAAGCCCGGCGACCCTGGCAGTGTCCAACTGGGTGATGACGGGTGCATCACCTCGGTCACGTGGCAATATCGACCGCATGCTGCGTGCGGCGCTACTGGGACTCCTCGCGGTGTCGGCTGTTTCCTGTAAATCGGGCGGCGATGCGCCGAAATCACAGCCTGGTGTCGCGGCCGGCAAGGTCGTCGAGGTGACCGGTACCGTCACCGTGCGACACAACGATGTCGCACAGCCGCTCGCCAAAGGCGCGACGGTAGAGGGCGACGACATCATCGAGACCGGGGCCGACGGCAACGCGATCATCGAGCTGTCGCACAACCTCGCGCGCTGGGAGCTCGGGCCGAACAAGACGTCGAAGGTTCGCGAATCGACCGCGTGGGGCTTGGCGAAGAAGTCCGGCGCCGTCGCGGTCGTCCAGCAGGACACGGCAGCCGCAGGTCGGCCCGCCGAGCGCAGCGCCGCCGATACATCGGTCAGCGCACGCGCCGATGAAGCGGCACCTGCGCCCGGTGCGGCTCCGGCGCCCGCCGCCGCTGCACCGCCGGCACCCGAAGCCGCGCCAGCTGCAGCGGTTGCTCCGCCGCCTCCGCCACCCGCGCCGGAGAAGGCGGCGGCACCAACGCGCCAGCGCTCGGTCCGCGGTGACGATGGTCTGCTCGACAAGGAGAGCGGGGGTGGCGGCGCGCCGCCTGCGCCGCCGAAGATCACGACACGCGGTGGTGTCGCCAAGGACGGCGTCGGCGCCGGGGGCGGTGGCGCGGCGAAGGATAGTGGCAGCGTCGGTGCAACGGCGAATATCACCGCGGATGCAGCAAAGCCGATGACACCTGCGGAAGCCGACAAGGCGGCGACGGACGTCGTGCTCAAGAACGAGAAGGCGCTCAAGGCATGCCTCACGAAGGACGCGCAGAGCGTGAACGTGACGATCAAGGTCGCCGCGAACGGCACGGCGACGGCGGTTGTCTCGGGCAAGGCCGAGATTCCGGCGGCAGTGCAGCGCTGCGTGAAGGCCGCGGTCGGCAAGATGGCGTTCGCGAAGGCCGCGACGACCGTCTCTATGGAAATCTCGCGCTGAGCGAGCGCGCTCTCGACGGCTCGCTAGCTCGTGCGTACCGAGTCGGGCGCGAGGCCGATCTCTGCGCACAGCGCGGCAAGCGCCTCGCGATTCGGACCGCGCCAGGCGAGCGCGTCGAGGTCGCACACGATCGGACAGTCGGTGCGGAGCGTCGCGAGCTTCTGATAGAGCATCGCGAGCTCGCGCGAATCGCGCAGCGACGTCGCGAGGCGATCTGCACCGCGCAGGCCGGCGACGTTCCACTTCGCGGCGTCATCGGGAATGTGCTGGATGTGCTTCCACACCGTGAGCACCTTCGCAGCCGAGCTCTTGCCCCAGCCCTCGAGCCCGGGGATGCCGTCGGCGGTGTCACCGACGAGACCGAGCAGATCGGGGATCGATTCCGGCGGCACGCCGTGCTTCGCGATGACGCCGGGCTCGTCGAGGATCGCATCCTTGTAGCGGTCCCATGCGACGACGCGCGTGCCGATGACGGACTGACACAGGTCCTTGTCGACGGCGACGATGCGCACCTGTTCGACGCGCGAGTCCTTCGCGAGGTGCGCGGCGGCGGTCGCGATCGCGTCGTCGGCTTCGAACTCGATCATCCGCCAAGCGGTGAGGCCGAGTGCCTCGGCGGCGCGCTCGACGAGCGGGAACTGTGCGACGAGGTTCGGTTCGAGGCCCTCGCCGGTCTTGTAGCCAAGGAATAGATCATTGCGGAACGACTCGATCACGGTGTCGAACGCGACGCCACCGTGCGTGACCGCTCCCGAGCGCAGCACGCGCGCGAGGCTCTGCACGAACGCGCGTGTTGCGCCGACCTCACGGCCTTCGTGCTGGGCGGGTGGCGCGCCGAACCACGCTCGGAAGAGCTCGTAGGTTCCGTCGAAGAGATGGGCTCGCACGCGAGCACCGTAGTACAACAGGGTGATGTCGGCCGCTAGCTCGCCACTCGCCGCAGATGCGGTCGCCGGCATTCGGGACGCCCGGCTGCGCGATATCGTCGCCGATCATTGGGAGTACATGATGAAGTGGGCGCCGACCTGGGCGACCACGCTCGGCGACCATCGCTACGATGATCGGCTCGCGCCGCGCGATGCCGCCGCGATCGCCGAGATGGATGCCGAGCACGCAGCGTTGCTCGCGCGGATCAGCGATATCGACATCGCGACGCTCGGCGACACCGACGCGGTGACGTGCAAGCTGTTGCGCGGCCGGCTCGAAGCAGAGCAGGCACTCGCGCAGCTCAAGCTTCACGAGCACCACCTCGTCGACGCCGGCATGAGCACGGTGTTCGACGAGCTGAGCTACCTGATCGAGATGCACGTCGTGCGCTCGCACGCGGATGCGCAGAACGTGGTCGCGCGCATGCGGATGGGTGCGAAGCTGTTCGACGACAAAGTCGCGCACCTCGCGGTCGGTCTCGCGACGCGCCGGGTGTCGTCGGCGGAAAAGATTCGTCGCGTCATCGGTCAGCTCGATGCGGAGCTCGAGAAGCCCGTCGAGACGTGGGCGATGGCATCGCCGGCGTGGGCCGATCGCGAGCCCGAGCTACACGCGGAGCTGCGCAGCATCATCGCGACCGAGATCCACCCCGCGGTGGTGCGCATGCGTGACTTCCTGCGCGACCGCCTGCTGCCGAACGCGCGCGGCGACAACGAGGGTTTGTGCGCGCTCTCCGACGGCGATGCGGCCTATCGCGCTTCGATTCTCTACCATGTCGGCCTCCCGATCGATCCGCGCACGTTGCACGAGCTCGGCCTCCGCGAGATCGCGCGCACCGATCGCGAGCTGACCGAGCTGGGACGCCGCGTGTTCGGCACGTCGGATCTGGCGTCGACGTTCGCGCGGTTGCGCGACGATCGCGCGCTGTACTTCGGCTCCGGCGCGGAGCTGCTCACGGCGGCGCAGTTCGCGCTCGATCGTGCGAAGGCAGCGGTGCCGAGTTACTTCTCGGTGCTGCCGATCACCGACTGCGTGATGCGCGAGATTCCGGACTACGAGGCGCCGTACTCGACAATCGCGTACTACCGCCAGCCGCACTACGACGGCACGAAGCCGGGCGAGTACTTCGTCAACACGTACAAACCGGAGACGCGGCCGCGCTACGAGCTCGAGGCGCTGACCTGGCACGAATCGATTCCGGGCCATCACCTGCAGATCGCGCTCGCGCAAGAGCTCGGCGAGCTGCCCGCGTTTCGCAAGCTCGACGGTTCGACCGCGTTCGTCGAGGGCTGGGCGCTGTACACCGAGCACCTCGCCGAGGAGATGGGCCTCTACACGGCCGACCTCGATCGCATCGGTCGCGCGAGCTATGACGCGTGGCGCGCGTCGCGGCTCGTCGTCGACACTGGCATCCATGCGCTCGGCTGGACGCGCGCGCAAGCCGAGGCGTTCATGCGCGAGCACACCGCGCTCACGCCGATCAACATCTCGAACGAGGTCGATCGCTACATCGGCTGGCCGGGCCAGGCGCTGTCGTACAAGTTCGGGCAGCTCGAGATCATCAAGCTGCGCGGCGAGGCCGAGCAGAAACTCGGCGCGCGCTTCGACCTCAAAGCATTTCATGCGATCGTGCTCGGCGCGGGGGCTGTCACGCTACCCGTTCTTGCCGATCGCGTGAACGCATGGATCACCGCCAACCAGAGCTAACCCGCGGCCTCGGCCCGTGGGCTGCGGCGTCGCTCGTCGTCGGCACGATCATCGGGACCGGCATCTTCTTGAAGACGTCGGTGATGGCCGCGACCGCCGGCTCCGCGGTGTGGGTGCTCGCTGCGTGGGCATGCGCCGGTGGCCTGTCGCTGTTTGGCGCTTTGACGTACGCGGAGCTCGGCGCGATGTTTCCGCAAGCCGGCGGCGAGTACGTGTTCCTGCGCCACGGCTACGGCCCGGGCATGGGCTACCTGTACGCGTGGAACCGGTTCTGGATCGCGACGCCGGGCTCGATCGCGGCATACGCGGTCGGCACGACGACATTCCTGGGCGGCGTCGTCGACATCGATCCGGATAGCAAGCTCATCGCGATCGGCATGATCGTGCTGTTCACGCTCGCGAACTGTCTGCGCGTGCGGACCGGCGGCGCGCTGCAGACCGTGCTCACGGCGATGAAGGTCGTGATGATCGGCGGGCTCGCGTTCGGTGCGCTGTTCTTCGCCCGCGGCGGCGACTGGTCGCGCGTTGGCGACAGCGGGCCGGGCTTTCCCGGTTGGTCGCCATTCGGCGCGATGGTGCTTGCCGCGCTGTGGGCCTACGACGGCTGGAACAACCTGCCGATGGCGGCCGGTGAAGTCCGCAATCCGCAGCGCACGTTGCCGCGCGCGATCGTGTGGGGCTCGCTCGGTGTCGTCGCGATCTACGCGCTCGTCAACATCGGCTACTTCCACGCGCTGCCGTTTACCGACGTCGCCGCGAAGAGCTCGACGTCGATCGCGGAGCGGACCGCGACGACGTTCCTCGGTGTCCCGGCGCAGGCGCTGCTCATGGCCGCGATGGCGATCTCGGCGATTTCTGCGATGAACGGCTCGATGCTGACCGGTGCACGCGTGCCGTATGCCGTCGCACGCGATGGTCTCGCACCAAAATCGCTCGCCCACGTCGCAGAGGGTGCGCGCGTGCCGGTCGTCGCGGTGCTCGTCCAAGGCGGGCTCGGCGTGTTGTACGCGCTGAGCGGCAAGTTCGACGAGCTCACCGACGCGGTCGTGTTCGCATCCTGGCTGTTCTATGGCCTCAACGCGGGCACCGTGCTGTTACTGCGCATCCGCGAACCGGATCGCGAGCGGTCGTATCGTGTGCCCGGCTTTCCGGTGGTGCCCGTGATCTTCATGGTGCTCGCGCTGCTGCTGCTCGTGAACGCGATCGTCACCTCGCCGCGCGCGAGCGCACTCGGTCTCGTGATGACCGCGCTCGGTGGCATCGTCTACACCGGCTACTACCGGCCGCGCAGCAAGGCTTCGAGCTCGTCCTGAGCCGGCGGTGCGCGGTGCTCGCGCTGGAAGTTCGCGAGCTCGGCGCCGCCGTGATCGAACACGAGCACGGTGGGAATCTTCTGCGGCCGGCCGACCGCCGTGAACAGCTCGTCGCCCGCGGGAATCACGCGTAGCCATGGCACCGTGCGGGCGAGCGCGCGGATCGCCTCGGCATTGCCGCGCTGGTCGTACTCCTCGTGCAGCTTGTAATTGACCGCGAGCCAGCGCACGTGCGGATGGGCTACACGTACGCGATCGAACATCGCGATCTCGTCGCGGCAATGGCTGCACCACGACGCCATCACCACGACGACGGTCGCCGACTCGCTGCCCGCGCCGACGACCTCGCCATCGAGATCGCGACTCGCTTCGAGTTGCGCAAAGGTCGAGACCACTCCCGGTGTCCTCGCCGAAGGCGCCGATGGCACCTCGGTGACAGTCGCGTTACGCGCGCAGGAAGCCGCCAAGAGCGTGATGAGTAAGGCGCGCACGGCCCCAGAATTATGCACCGCGTTGCCGATTCGGCATTGCGAACCATGGCACCCGTCATCACATTCGTGGCATCGAAGTATCAGGAGGACGGATTGGAAACCTTGTACCTGGGCGCGGTGGCATTCGGAGTGACGCTCTTAGCAGCGTCGTTCTTGCTCGGCGGCAAGGACACCGACCACGGCGATGGTGGCCATGCGGACATGGGTCTGGCATGGGCGCCGTTTGCGTCGCTCAGGTTCTGGATCTTCCTGTTCACGTTTGGCGGTGGAGCGGGCTATGCGCTGT
>DASUFX010000452.1:0-4182 GCA_036274355.1 Kofleriaceae bacterium
GTACGGCTTGCGGCGCGTCGACGATCGCTAGGCAATCGTTGCCGAAGCAATCGTTGCTTCGAGCAAGACTTGCTTCGAGTGCGGCACGCTAAGTGGCCGCGCTCACTGCTCTCACTCGTGTAGGTGCGAACGGCACATCACATGCTGGAGGACGCGTCTCCACCCAGCATGAGGAACAACATGAGACTACTTCGAACGTTCGCAGTCGGTTTGGTAACAACAGGACTGGCAGCGTGTGCCGGCGAAAACGCGGGAGACGAAGAGCTCGGCTCGGCCGAGCAAGCCGTGACGAGCGCGTCTGACTCGATCGTCTCGGCAGTCACCAGCGACCCACAGGATATCGGCGGATTTCCGTTCGCGTTCGTCGAGCCGACGACGGTGACGGTCTTCGACCTGCACATCGTTGCGAAGTCGAAGTGGCAAGGCGTGGTCACGAGCAACCTGTCGTGGGATGCCGACAAGGTCCGGCAGGGCCAGACTCTCGACGTCTCGCGTAGCGGTTCGGCGCTCGGCATCATGAAGGTGCTGTGGACGGTGACCGGCACGGTCAAACCGGCCGACGGTCTCTTCGGCACGATCGACATCGGCGAGATCCCGATGGATCTCGACGTCGCCGGCTGCTCGCCGCCGCTCGATGGCTCGGCGTTCCACTGCGAAGCGACCTCGCCAACGATCACGTTGTTCGACGGCCTCTTGCCGACGACGATCTACGTCAAGTTCGGCATCGGTGTCGACTTCGACGGCGACGGCGGCCCCGCCTCGGTGCATCGCACGCTCTATCTGGGCGACGACGCGAAGCCGGCGAGCGACCTCGAGCTGACGGCCGATGCACAGGGCGACGCGAACGCGATGCCGTGCGACAAGCCGGTCGGCACGACGGTCGACTACGCGCTCGATCCGTTCAAGTGGTCGCCGTCGTCGATCACGGTCAAGCAGCAGCCGAAGATCATCATCGGCTTCCACGATCCGTTCCTCTCGATCCCGATCGACGCGGTCGACATCCCGGTCGGCCCGGCGATCGTGCAGCATCCTGACTTCACGCTCGAAGGTCCGGGCAACTCGGTCACGCTCGGCGACCTGCAAGCGAACAACGTGCTGCCGACGATCGCGCCGCTCGGTCCGTTCGCGGGCCAGGAAGGTCTGCCGGTTTCGTTCTCGCAGAGCACGACGTCGGCGTGCCCGATCACGTCGTACGTGTGGGAGTTCTCGGACGGCACGACGTCGTTCGGGCCGCACCCGCAGCGCACGTTCGGCGATGACGCGCTGTTCAACGGTCAGCTCACGGTGACGGACTCGACGAGCCTGTCGGCGACCGGCAGCTTCGACGTTTCGATCGGTAACCGTCCGCCGGTCGCGAACGCCGGTAACGACACCGGTGGCGCGTGGGGCACGGCGATCGCGCTCAATGGTCAGGCGGTCGATCCGGGCGCCGATGATCAAGCGACGCTCGTCTACACGTGGGACTTCGGCGACGGTACGCCGGGCGCCGGCGGCGCGAGCGTGACGCACGCGTATGCGGTACCCGGTGACTACGTCGCCACGTTCAAAGCGTGTGACGATCACGTTTGCGATACCGATACGGCTGTCGTCCACGTTCGCAAGCGCACGACGTTTGTCGGCTACACCGGCGCGAACGCCGGCACGTACTCGGCACCGACCACGCTGATCGGCTCGGTCGTCGACGAGCTCGGCCTGCCGGTCGTCGGCGGCACCGTAGCCTTCACGCTCGGCGGAATCAGTTCCGGCAGTGCGCAGACGAACGCGTCGGGCAACGCCGCACGCACCATCGACGTGGATTTGCCCGCGGGCCCCTACGCGGTCGCGGCGTCGTACGACGGTTCGGCTTTTTACTTTGCCGGCAACACGGCGGAGCAGTTCGACGTGTCGCGCATGTCATCGTCGCTGCAGTACACCGGCGCATTGGGCGGAGGCCCGAACAAGACCGTCTCGCTCAGTGCCAAGCTCGTCGACGGCTTGAACCGTCCGCTCGCTGGCCAGCTCGTCACGTTCCAGCTCGGCACGCAGAGCGTGTCGGCGACGACGGCGGCGACCGGCATCGCGACCGCATCGCTCAAGCTCGCGCAGAAGAACGCCAGCTACCCGCTGACGACGACGTGGCCGGGAAATGCGAGCCAGTGGACGGGCGCCGCGACCTCGGTGACCTTCTCGATCGGTGGCAAGTAGGGTACTGAATCCAAGAACCGACCGGTCGGTAGGTGTGAAAGTCATTTTTTCTCACCTACCGATTCGGTTTTAGATAAGATGACTTATCCCGTGTTGCAGACCCCGCCTACATTGACGCACAGCAACAAGCGAGTTGACGCGCTGCGCTACTCGCGCGTAGAGTGTGTGTCGATGATGGGTACCACGAAGATGACGCAGGCGACTTCGCCGGTCGTCTCTTCGGTCGGAGCTCTCGCGCGCTCGCCGCTCGCGATTCTGACGATTCTCATTATCGGCGGCGTACTCCTCCTTATTACGGGCGGCGGGCCCCCGATTTAACCGGACAACACAGTCCCCAAATCGGCCCCCGCCCTGGAAACGGAGCGGGGGCTTTTTCGTTCCCCCTTTTCTCAACGAGTCGATTCGATGCGCAGTGACAACATCAAACGCGGTCCTTCCCGAGCACCCGCACGCGCGATGCTCAAGGGCGCCGGCTTCACCGACGCTGATCTCGAACGCCCGCTGGTCGGCATCGCAAATACCTGGACCGAGGTCACGCCGTGCAACGTGCATCTGCGCGCGCTCGCCGAATCGGTGAAAGCAGGCGTGCGCGCGGCCGGCGGCACACCGATCGAGTTCAACACGATCGCGGTGAGCGACGGCATCACGATGGGCACCGAAGGCATGCGGGGCTCGCTCGTGTCGCGCGAAGTGATCGCCGATTCGATCGAGCTGTTCACGATGTCGCACATGCTCGACGGCGTCGTCGCGCTGTCCGGTTGCGACAAGACGATTCCGGCAACGGTGATGGCGCTCGCGCGCATGAATGTGCCGGGCCTCGTGCTCTACGGCGGTCCGATCGCGCCGGGTCGTTTCGAAGACAAGGACGTCACGATCCAGGACGTATTCGAAGCAGTCGGCGCGCACGCCGCTGGCTCGATGTCGTCGACGCGGCTCGCCGTGCTCGAGGACAAAGCGTGTCCCGGCGCCGGTGCATGCGGCGGTCAGTTCACCGCGAATACGATGAGTGTCGCGCTCACGCTGCTCGGCATGTCGCCAATGGGCGCGAACGAGGTTGCCGCGACAGATCCCGCGAAGCACGACGTCGCCCGGAAGTGCGGTGAGCTCGTGATGAAGCTGATCGCGAACGACGTGCGACCGCGCGCGCTGCTGACGCGCGCTGCGTTCGAGAACGCGATCGCATCGGTCGCCGCGACGGCAGGCTCGACGAATGCGGTGCTGCACCTGCTCGCGATCGCCTACGAAGCAGGCGTCCCGCTCGCGATCGATGACTTCGACGCGATCGCGGCGCGCACCCCGGTGCTCGCCGATCTGAAGCCGGGCGGCAGATTCACCGCCGTCGACATGACGCACGCCGGTGGCGTGCGCCTGATGGTGAAACGCATGCTCGATGCCGGTCTGGTCGCTGACCAACAAACGTGTACCGGCAAGACACTCCGCGAAGAATGCGAGGGGGCGACCGGTGACGGCGCCCCCGTTTTGCGTCCGGTGTCGGATCCGCTGAAGCCGCGCGGTGGCTTCGCGATCCTGCGCGGCTCGCTCGCGCCCGAAGGCTGTGTCGTCAAGCTCGCCGGTCACGACCGCCAAACGCATACCGGTCCGGCGCGCGTGTTCGACGGTGAAGAAGCCGCGTTCGCCGCGGTGCAGGCTAGCGCGATCAAGCCGGGCGACGTCGTCGTGATCCGCCACGAAGGTCCGCGCGGCGGGCCAGGCATGCGCGAGATGCTCGCCGTCACCGCGGCGCTGATCGGCCAAGGCCTCGGCGATTCGATCGCGCTCGTCACCGACGGCAGGTTCAGCGGCGCGACGCACGGTCTGATGGCCGGTCACGTCTCGCCCGAAGCCGCCGACGACGGACCGATCGCGTACGTGCGCGACGGTGATGTGATCACGTTCGACGTCGCCGCACGCCGGCTCGATGTCGACGCTGATCTCGCAGTGCGCAGACGCGTCCACCCGGCCGCGCCGCGCGCGCATGGCTACACGCACGGCGTGATC
>DASUFX010000453.1:0-10801 GCA_036274355.1 Kofleriaceae bacterium
TCGATCTTCACGTCGCGCGCATGAAGGCCGATGAGGCGAGTCCCTCGAGCCTCGCGACGATCACGCGCGAGCGAGACCTGCATCGCGCGGACATCCAGCGGCTCGGGGTGATGCCATGACCGATCGCGGAAGCGCGGTGAGCGTTCGTTGCGCGTCAGGATCGTGTAGCGGTAGTGCTTGCCGGTCGCCGAGAAGCGCGGATGAAAGTCGTCCGGCACCTCGCTCGCGTCGCGCACCGCGATCGTGTCGGGAAGCATGCTGTTGAGCCCGCGGCGAATGCCGTGCACGGGAATCGGCCGCTCGGTGCGAAAGCTCGCGACCTGCCCGCGCGCGTGCACGCCGGCATCCGTGCGCGACGCGCCGACCACTTGCGTCTCGTGCGTGAGCAGCTTCGCGAGCGCTTCCTCGAGATGCTGCTGCACGGTCGGCGCGTTGTCTTGCCGCTGCCAGCCGTGGAGATGACTGCCGTCGTACTCGACGACGAGCCGGATGTGACGCACGAGGCGAGCTTACTTTAGAAGCTCGCCTCGAAGCCAAACGAGCCGCCGTTCTGACCGTCGTACGTGCCGTCGTGGATCAGCAGCGCGCCGTCGTAGCGCAGGAACGTGCTGAGGCCGCGAATCGGCAGGTGCGAGCGCAGCGTCAGGTTGAGCGCCGGTCCCGCCACATCGCCCGTGAAGCGCAGACCGCCGCCGATGCCGAGCTCGAGCCGGCGCGCGATGCGCTGCGCGACCGTCGCGAGCACGTTGCCCTGGCCGTGGAGACCGTCGACGAGCCACACCGATGCCTCGCCGCCGATCCGCGTCTCGCGCCCCCAGTCGAGTCGTAGTGCGAGCCCGAGCTGAGGCGCCGCGTCGCCGTTGACGACCGACACACCGCCGCCGAGCGATAGCGTCAGCCGCCGCTGCTTGTAGCGCGACGACGAGATCGACAACGACTCCATCTCGCCATCGGCGTCGTAGTCCGCGGTCGCGACCGAGCCCGGGCTCGGCGGCGCAGGTTCCGCGCGCGGCGCTTCCTCGTCGGCGTCGCGCTTGCTCTTGCGGCCTTCGTAATCACCGTCATCCTCGTTGGTCGCGCCTGCGCCCTCGGCGCCCGCGTGATCGATGGTGGGTTGCGTCGGCACCGCAGTCGCTTCGGGTACGGCGACCGGCTGCGGACGTTCCGTCCGCGGCTTCGTGTCGCGCGGCTTCTGCGCGTGTTCGTCGCGACCCGGCTCTTTCTTCGCCGGAAGCTTGTCCTTCGGCTTCTTCTTGTCCTCGGCGAGCTTCGTCTGCTCTTGCTTTGTCACGGTCGTATCGATGCGCGTGTCGATCGTGATCTCGCGCTTGACCAGCTGCCAGCGCATGCCTTCGGGTACCGATACGGTGACCGGCACGCTGTGCTTGACGCCACCCTTCACGACGACCTCGTCGCCGATCGCGACCATCGACGTGTACGGCGACACGAGGCCGTAGTGCAACGCGTGCTCGGTGATCGTCTTCGCGTTCCCACCGGCAACCAGGTCGTCGAGCTTCAGCTTCGCCCACCGGCGTGCAAGCGAACCCTTCGGCGTCGTCGCGCCATCGGGCGGCTTCGGCACGGTGACCATCGTGAAGCCGAACAGATCGCCGCGCACGCGCGCGTTCGCGGTCTGGACCTTCTTGACCTTCGCGACGACGAGCATCGCTTGCCCGGCGCCAAGGCGCGGTAGCGTCGCCGGCACGACATCGCTCGCGGCGAGCGTGCCCCACGTGATCGACAGCGGCTCGGGCTGCGACGCCGCATCGGCGAGCACGTCCTTTGCGATCGCGCTCGTGTCGTCGCCAATCGTCGCGAAGCGCACCGTGCCTCCGGTCGTCGCCGCGAGCTGCGTGAGCAAGCCGCGATTCGGCGCCGGACCGATGCCGATCACATGAATCGGCGCGCCGACCTTCGCCGCCGCGACAAGCACCGCGCGATCGTCGGCGACAAGGCCGTCGGTGACGAGCACGAGCGGCGCGCCGTTCGAGCGCAGCTGCTGCAGCGTCTTCGTCAGATCGAACGGGCCGCCGGCTTTGTGCCAGCTGTCTTCGAGCACGCGCAACACCGCGTCGGGTGCGCGCCAGTCTAGCTTGTCGCTGCCCGCGAGCGAAACTTGATCCTTGCTGTCGAGCGCGCCCAGCAACGCGCGCACGAGCGGATGCTTCACGTTGTCGGCATCACCACGCGTCGTCGCGGCGCGCTCGAGCACGAGCATCATTCGCAGCGGCGATTTCTTCGCAGCGGGCGCCCGCGCTTCGACGACCACAGCCGCGAATCCACCGTCGTCGCTCGCCTCGACCCAGCCGGCCGCCGGCACCTTCGCGCGCCAGCGAATCACGGCATCGTGATCGCTCTTGGCGTCGTGCAGCGCGTAGCCAGCTTTCTCCTTCACGAGATCGTGCGTCGGACTCGAGACGTCATCGACATCGTTGCCGAGCTCGAGCACGACGTCGGTCTTGCCGCCCGCGCCTGGCGCACCTCCCGGCGTCACTCGCGATGCATCCGGCGCGCGATCGGTATCGGGCGCGCGGCCGGTGCCGGTCGTCGGCAAACCGTTCGCACTGCCCGGCACGTAGCGCGGCGCCACGACCATCGGCAACACGAGCTCCCAGTGCCCGCCGTGATAGCGCGCGACCGTATCGAAGCGCAGCGTGACGACGACCGTGCCCTTCGCGGGAATCGCCGATACGGTCTGCGTGAACACGTCGGGGCGTTCTTGATCGAGGAGCGCCGCGCCGACGCCGGCCGCGACTGCCGTCTCGTAGCGCTGCTGCGCTTGTTCGCGTACTTCGATCGCGGCGTGAATCGTCCGTGCGCCGCTCTCGATCTCCATCGCGGACACCGCAGCGTCCACTGGCAACGGAAAAATGTAGGTCGCCTCGGTCACGCGATCGAGGTCGTTCTTGAACGTTTGGGTCACGACCGCTTCGGCGATCGGCCCGCGCACGCGCACGACGATCTTGCTGTCGGTCATCGCGAGCGCTGCGCCCTGCTGCGTGTACATGCCCATGCGTCCTGGCAGAACGCTGGACGCGCGGGCAGGAGCCGCGATCGCGACCGCCAGCGCAACGAGCCACGCAGGACGCACCATGCCTTGCGACATTACACGCATGGCGCGCTTGGCCGATCTATAGAGGCGCGCTTCGCGGGCCTCGCGCCTCCCTCACCTATCTGCCCGGACTTACTGCGTGATGCCGATGGCAGCTACGAGCCGGCGGGAGACGGTCTCGCCGTCGGGCCACCGCGTGCCACGCGGACCGGTCACCATCAGCCGCGTCGAGCCGCTGGTCTCTGGCAGCTGGCGAGCCCAACGCACCACGTCGTCGAGGTTCGTTTTGCCGTCCACGACCATCGACGGCACGCGTGCCGAGCGAATGCCCTGCATCACGGCGCTCATCGCGGTGAATTTTTCCGGGGTTCCCGATTCGGGCACCACGAGAAGCACGCCCGACGCGAGAGTGATGTTCGCTCGGACGGCTGGACGCGGTCCGCGATCGAAGCATGGCGTGAGTAGCTGCGCGACATCAGCGGGAATTGGCCCTAGCTCGTCTCGTCGATCGAGCGGCATGAAACCCGCTACGGAAAGACCCGCTGACACCGCTGCGCGATGTGCCCCGCGCTCCACGCCCGTCTGTCCTGAATGAATGATTACCAACATGACCCTGCCCGATTGCCGAGGACACTAAACCATGGTTTTGTCGCTGCACATGGACCCGGATCGTCTTCGTCGACAATTCCCGGGAAATAGTCACATCGCAACGTTGCTGCGACAGATCGATTGGACCTCCAACGACCTCGGCTCGCCGGAGACATGGTCGCATAGCCTGCAAGCCGCGATCGCGAATTCTCTGGCGTCGCCGACGCCCATGTTCGTCTGGTGGGGGCCCGCGCGCATCTTCGTGTACAACGACGCATCGATCGAGTTGCTTCACAGTCGGCACCCGAGCGCACTAGCACGCTCCGGACGCGATGCCTGGAGCGACGAAGTGTGGGCTGTCCTCGGACCTACGATCGAGCGCGTGTTCACGTCGGGCGAGACCGAGTGGTGCGAGAACCTACGGATGCTCGTGGCTCGCCAGGTTCCGAGCGAGGAGACCTACGTAACGATCGCGTTGGCGCCGATCCTCGACGACGCAGGTACGATCGAGGGCGTAGCTGGCGCGTGCCTGGACGTGACCGCCAAGGTGATCGCCGATCGGCGGCTGGCGCTGCTTCACAAGATCGCAGTCGGTCTGGCCGCGGTTCGTTCACTCGACGTCGCAGCGAAGACACTCACGCACATCCTGCGTAACGCACCGGATGTCGCGTTCGCGACTCTGTATGCCGTCGACGGTGGTGTGGCGCAGGCTCGCGTCTGGATCGGTACGAATACCGAGACGAGTGGATTGCCCGCCATCGCCGACCGCGGCTCGATCCTCGGGCCCGTGCTCGAAACCGAGGAGGCGATCGAGGTCACGATCGGTGACGGAAGTCAGCGGGCGCTCGCGCTGCCGGTTCGTGCACCGGGCGACCGCCTCGCCGGCATCCTCGTCTGCGGCCTCAACCCGCTCGCGCCGCTCGACGCTATGTATCGCGCGTTCCTCGAGACGATCGCCCAGAATGTCGGCGCGACGTTCGTCGACGCGGGCGCCGTGCGCGGCGTAGCGACGCCGGCGCCGCAGTTGCGAACGACAGACGCATTCCTCGCGGTTCTCGGTCACGAGCTGCGCAATCCACTTGGCGCGCTCATGACGACTCTGCAGACAATGATGTTGCGAGCGCCATCGCTGGAGGTCGAGCTCATGGAGCGGTCGGTACGGACCCTCACGCGCATGGTCGACAACGTGCTCGACGTCTCGCGCATCGCGCGCGGCGGCCTCGAGCTGCGACCGACACCAACCGAGCTCGCGACCATCGTCGATCGTGCGATGCAACTCGTGACCCCGCTCGTCACCGAGCGCAACACACAGGTGTTCGTGCAGATACCGCGCACCGGCTTGCGGTGCAACGTCGATTCCGAGCGTGTCGCTCAGGCGATCGCGGGTCTGCTTTCGAATGCGTCGCGCTACAGCGATCCCGGCTCGCGCGTGTGGGTCCAAGCGGCGCGCGAGTACGATCGCGCCCGCATCATCATCAAAGACGAAGGCAGCGGCATCGAGCCCGACCGGCTCGCAGAGATCTTCGGCGCTGCCTACGTAGCGACCGAGAAGCGGCCGCGCAACGCTGGCCTCGGCCTTGGCCTCGTGATCGCGCGCAGCCTCGTCGAGTTGCATGGTGGGTCGCTGAACGTCGCGAGCCCGGGCATGGGCCGCGGCACGGAGGCGGTGATCGAGCTGCCGATCGACGCACGGATCGCAACGTCGGGCCCGGTCGCGAATGCACCCGGCTCGCGGCGGCGGCTCCTGCTCGTCGAGGACAACGACGATGCCGCGCGCTCGCTCAAGAATGCACTCGAGCTGCTCGGCTACGTCGTCGCCCTCGCGCACAACGGCCCGATCGCGCTCAACGTCGCACGTACGTTCGATCCCGATGTCGTGCTCTTGGATATCGGCCTTCCGGTCATGGACGGATGGGAGCTCGCGAAGCGGCTCCGCGAGCTGGCGGGCGCGACCCACGACGCGCCGGTCGTCGCCGTCACCGCGTACGATCGCGACATCGACAAGCAGCGCTCGACGGACGCCGGCTTTGCAGATCACCTGGTCAAACCGATCGATCTCGGCAAGCTCCAGGAAGTGGTCGAGAGCCTACCGATGCGGCCATCGCCTGCTTCGTGACCGCGACGCGCGCGAGCAGCAGCTCGGCGACTAGTTACAGAGCGCAGGCTCGAACGTCGAGTCTTGCAGATCGCCTGCGATGTTGCCGGCGCCGCCGAAGTCCTTCGTCGCGTCCCACGGGTCGAAGTTCATCAGCTCGGCTTCGGTCCAGCCGTTCGCCGGCGTGATGAAGCCGTTCGCCGTGAGGTCGTGTGTGAATGCGTGGCCGGGCTCGCCGACGTTCGTGATCGGTGGCAGCTGAGCCATCGCATTGAGCGTGCACTGATCGAAGCACGTCCCGAACCCGCACTTCGATTTCGTCGCGTACTGGCCGTGCTTGTCCTTGCTTGCATAGAGCACCGGCCACTGCGCGCCGTTCGCAATCGTGACGTCGCATTGCGGGCGCGAATCGCCGGCGCACGTCGTGCAGTCGCTGATGCGCTCGCACGGCGTGTTCTGATGTGACGCGGTGCGGATCGCGAGGATGCCGGTGGGCGCAGGCAGGTTTGGATCGATCGCGATGCCGAACGCCTCGTTGTCGCCAATGTGGCCGGCGAGGCCGCAGTCGCGCTGGAACAAGTGCGAGTACACGATCAGGACCTTCGCCGGATCGGCGGGGTGCGGCCGCACGCGCGCGACGAGTCCGGACAGCGGGCAACCGTCGCCGGGATCCATCGAGATGAACGGCAGGTAGTCTTCGGCGAGTTGTTGTTCGCGCAGATCGTCGAGGCCGTCGTTGTCTTGATCGATGATCGTGTATGCGTCGACTTCGGGCGTGGTGTCGCTGGTCGTCGCCGCGTCAGGATCGAGCATGCTGCTGCCGCCGCCGCCAGTGCACGCGGCGAGCACGGCGAAAATCGCCATCCTCATCGCCGTGCATCGTATGGGGCTCAGTCGGGCGACGAAATCGTTAGATCACGAGTCACGAAGTTGTTACGTGCTCGATGCCGCGCGGCGTTAGCGGCGGCGAAGCAGCGAGAACTCCGTCGACGATCTGCAGCGCGGTCGCCGTGAGGTCGGCGAACGCATCTGGCCCGACCACGTCACGAGCAGCCGGATAGACGACGACAACGCGTTCGAGCAGCTCGATCACGAGGTCGCGCCGGCTCGCCTGTTCGAGGACGGTGCGTAGCCCTGCGGCAGCGAGCATCTCGACCAGCTCCGGCGTTCGCGTGTACGCGCGCCAGTGCGGAGGCAACGACGCGCTGACTGGTTGGTTCGCGAGCGTCCCGGGCAGCTCCGACGGATACGCGCGCTTCATGCCGAGTCGATCACGCGCGGCCTTCGCGACGTGGATCAACCGATCGAGGAGCTCGTCATCGAGTAGCTCGTCGCCACGCCCTGCATGCTTGAACAGCACGTGTGGAAACCGGCGATCGACTTCGCACACGACGACACTCACGACGCCGCCGATGCGAAACGGTGGCTCGACCGGCAAGAACGCCCACTCGCCTCGCCGCTCGCGCAGCGTCTCGAGATCGAACGCGGTGATCGAGACATCACCACCCGTGCGCGCGACCTTGCCATGCATGACACGGCGCTCGAATCCGCCGTCCGCGAGCGACCACAGTGCGGTCTGCTGCAGTGCACGTGGCACGTGCGTGAGGTCGTCCGTTGGCTCGAGGCCCGCCGCGCGCGCCGCCGACTCCTGACCTTTCTTGCGATACGCCCTGCGTCCGACAAGGAACGCCACGCCGCTCGCGAGTCCGCCGATCAGCCTCCAGACCACGGGGCGACCGTAGCAGGCATCAGATGCGCAGGCTCGTCTGCGTGGCGGGCGTATAGCGCGCTTCGTGCGCGAGCAGCCATCGCTTCGTCGGCAGACCGCCGCCGTAGCCCGTGAGATCACCAGTCGATCCGATCACGCGATGACACGGCACGATGATCGCGATCGGATTCTTGCCGTTCGCGGCGCCGACGGCTCGGCTCGCCGACGGACGACGAATCGCGCGTGCGATGTGGCCGTAGCTGCAGGTCGCGCCGAATGGAATCTTCAGCAGCGCGCGCCACACGAGCTGCTGAAACGCGGTGCCATGCGGCGCGAGCGGTAGATCGAAGTCGCGCCGGGTGCCGGCGAAGTATTCGGTGAGCTGGCGCGCCGTCGCCTCGAGCACGCGGCTACGGCCTTCCGGCACATCAGGCGCGTCGTCGGAGTCCGGGGAATTCGGCAGGTGCAGCGCGCAGAGCTCGTCCGCGTGTCCGTAGAGGCGGAGCACACCAAACGGTGCTTCGAACGTGAGCATGTTCATGGTCAGTCTCCGAGTCCAGTCCAGAGGTGAAGGACGGCGTACGCGCGAAACGGGCGCCACGCTTCGGCGCGCGCTTCCGCGGCTTTCGCGCCGGCGCGCTTCAGCGCTTTCTGCACGCCGAGGTCCGCGGCGGGAAATGCATCCGGTACGTGCAATGCACGCATCGCGAGGTAGTGCGCGGTCCACGGTCCGATACCGGGAAGCGCGACAAGCTGGTCGACGAACGCATCGAGCTCGCACGCCGCGTCGAGCCGCAACGTGCCGCTCGCGACCTCGCGCGCGAACGTGTGGATAGCGGTGCCACGTGCTTGCGGCATTCCGAGCTTGCCGATGCGCGCCGCACCCGCGGCGACGACCTCGGCGGCGGTCGGAAAGCGATGCGTGAGTCCCGCGCTGCCCGCGAACGGCGCGCCGAGCTGAGTGGCGAACCGACCGGCAAGCGTCGTCGCTGCGGCGACCGAGACCTGCTGGCCGAGCAACGCGCGGATCGACGCTTCGAACGGATCGATCGCGCCCGGCACGCGCAACCCCGGGCGCTTCGCGATCAGCGGCCCGAGCGTCTTGTCGCGGCGCAGTGCCGCGTTGATCAGATCCGGACGCGCATCGAGATCGAACATGCGCCGCACGCGCGCGACGAGCGGCATCAGCACCGGTAGCAGAGCCGGCGATACCGAGAGCTGCAGCGCATCGCGCGAGCGCGCTTGGGTGACCTCGAGCTCGCCGGTCTCGCCGCCGAGATGCACGACGCGCCGATACGAGCCGTCACCGACGAGCTCGACGCCGGGAATCGCGCGCCCGCGCAGAAACCCGACCAGCCGCTCCCAGTCGTACGGTGCGCGATAGTCGAGCCGGAGCGTCACCGCGTCGCCCGCAACCGCATCAACGTGCTTGCGGCGCAGAGCGGACGGCGAGCTGCCCATCTTCTCGGCGAACACGGCATTGAACCGCCGCACGCTGCCGAAGCCGGCTGCGAACGCGATCTCCGTCAGCGACAACCCGGTGTCTTGCAACAGCTGCTTCGCGAGTGCGAGCCGGCGACTTTGCGCGAGCTCGACCGGCGACACGCCGAGCTTTGCTTCGAGTGCACGCCGCAGGTGGCGCGCACTGACGCCGAGCTGGCCCGCAAGCTCGTCGAGCGAGCCGTCGTTGAGCGCGCCTTCTGCGATCCGCTGCGTCGCGCCGGCGACGAGCGCGTCGACTGCGTCTACCGATGCGTTGCCAGGCGCGAGCTCGGGGCGGCAGCGAAAGCACGCGCGAAAGCCGGCGCGCTCCGCGAGCGCGGGCGTCGCGAAAAACTCGCAGCGATTGCGGCCCGGGGTTCGCGCCGGGCAGATCGGCCGACAGTAGATGCCGGTCGTGCGCACGCCGACGAAGAACACGCCGTCGAAGCGCGAGTCGCGCGCGCACATCGCTTGGTAGCGGGCATCATCGGTCAGCACGCATTCGAGGTACCACGCGGCCCTGCCCCTGGCTGGCCGTTTCCGGACACGACCACAACTTCGGGATCTGCCCGAGGAGCCTAGAGGTCAGCCCAGTCCGCGAAGTCCTCGAACGGTTCAGTGATTACCGCTGCCACGACCGGCTCGGGCAGCGTCGTGTCGCACGCGGGCGCCGGTAGCGGGACCGGGGACACCGGTTCCGGCAGCGTCACCCACTCGTCGTGGTCGACACATTCGTACTGCGGCTGCAGCGCGAGCCACTCGTCGAGCGCGTCGAACTGCGCGGTCATGTCGAACGCGATCTCGTCGTCCGTGAACAGTGCAATGTCGCCGTCGCGATCGACGCGTGCGATTTCCGCCTCGATCGCGGCATCTGCGGCGTCGAGCGGCTCGAGCAGCGACGAATCGAGCAGGTCGAGCTCGATCAGGCTCTCGAGCTCGTCATCGATCGATTCGACGATTTCGTGCTTGCCGGTCCCATCCGGGAAGCGGCGCGGCGCGCTCTGCGGCACGTCAGGGTCTGCGCGGCGTGTCGCGACGGCAATCAGCTGCGCGCGGGACTCGGGATCGAGCTCCTGCCACTCCTCGGCAGTCATCATGAACCCGACGAACGCGATGTCACCCCTCATAGACCCCACGATGAGGAATCAGTCGACGCAGCGGCAACTTTTCGTGCTAGCTGTCAGCGCGTGCCACGCGTGGTCACATATCGGTACATCGATCCACTTACACAAGTGTGGCTCGGGACCGCGCAGCGCATTGGACTGCGCGTAATTCGTACACCGGACGCGTACGCGGCAACGGATGGCAGCGGCACGCTCGCGATCGGTGATGACACCGCGCTCGATCCAGACGACAGCCTCGCGCAGATGATCTTTCACGAGCTGTGTCACTCGCTCGTCGAGGGCGAAGAATCGTTCACGCGCGCGGACTGGGGCATGGACAACACCGGTCCTGATCACGACTGGCGCGAGCACGCGTGCCTGCGCGTGCAATGGGTGCTGACAGGACGGCACGGCCTGCGCACGTTGTTCGCGCCGACGACGGACTTTCGCGCGTCGTTCTGGGATCGCCTGTCCGACGATGTGTTGTCAGATCGCACCGATCCATCTGTTCAGGCCGCGATCCTCGGCTTGCGTCGCGCGGCACTGCCGCCGTGGGCACCGCACCTCGCCGAAGCACTGGCCGCGACCGCGCGCATCGCACAAGAGGCCGCGAAGCTCGCGACCGAGCCGACCGTGCTGTGGCACGGCGTGACGCCGGCGCCGGCCGCGCATCCGACCGGATTGCCAGCGGGCGCCGCGAGCGGCACGTGCGGCGGCTGCGCGTGGCGGTTCGAGCAGCGCGGCGTCGCGAAGTGCCGCCACACGAACACGAA